>JAUXII010000165.1 GCA_030621075.1 Lentimicrobiaceae bacterium | reverse complement strand
GTGCAAATCAGCGTTATTAGCATCATCAGTGTTCCATTTAATCTGAGGTTTAACACCATTTATTTGCAAAAAAGAGTATTATTTGGATTACATTTTTTCTTGCATATTACGCGTATTATACATATATTAGCAGCTTAATAATATGTTATGTTTTAAAAAAACTCAGGAGGGAATAATAAAAGTAAATGTAGATGATTTAATTTCTTACTTTGAAGACGAGTAACTATTTAGATTAAATCCAAACATAACCAATCACTTCACCTGACCGCCAACAGCTCGGCGGTTTTTGAAAGGCTCTGCCCCGCATTAAAGCAGGTGGTTTTCCAAAGTTCAGTGCCCCGCAGTGTTGGCGGCAGGTGAGTTCAGTCGTTATGCGCTGAAAAAAGAACTGGAACCTAATGTACGCCGCACAAACAATCCTGCAGATTAACGCAGAGATTGCGGAAAAGGGCCATTTCTGGATGGAAACTAAATATGGACTTTTCCTTTCATCAGGATGGTGGTGCTGTTCTGGCGAGGGGGGCAAAAAATCTTTATATTAAATCGGAGGTTGAAAATGGTAAAAAATAACGTTGGGTCACTTATTAAAAATGTTTCCAGTCTTCAGCAAGACGAAATCAACAAAACAACAGAGGGACCTTTTGAGTGGTGGGGACCATCCCCCGCTGAAGCCAGAAAAAAGGCGGTGGAAAAGAAAAAGGGTCTGCATGACAAAAGGACAACCCTGAAGGATGCCGTGGGAAAGTATGTCAAAGATGGAATAAACCTCGGTATCGCCGGGTTTGTGAACACCCGGACGCCTGTTGCCATAATACATGAAATAATTCGACAGGGTGCAAAGGATTTGACGTTATCATTCCAGTCCAACTCTATCTGTTGTGAATTACTCGCTGGTGCAATGATTTTAGAACCTGATCATGTATCAATCAAACGCGTTGAGCTGGCCTGGTGGGGATATGAGGTAATAGGAATAGCGCCTCTTTTACGTTACCTGACCAGCAACGGCATGATTGAGCTCGATGACTATACAAATTATGGGATGTCGGCGAGGTTCAAGGCTGCATCAATGGGCATCCCATTCATCCCGACACGTGATCATGGCGGTAGCGATATGGAGCTTGTAAACAGGGGAACTATGGTAGAGTGTCCATTTACCGGGGAAAATGTATACCTGGTTCCGGCCTGTCACCCGGATGTTGCTATTGTACATGTGCCCGCGGCAGATATGTATGGTAATTGCAGGATATTCGGAGCCCATTGTACCTGTCCCGAGATAGCACTCGCCGCTACCTATAGCATAGTGACTACGGAACAGATTATTCCCACCGAAAATATACGAAATTACCCGAATCTCACCGAGATACCCTATCCGGCTGTGGATGCTCTGATTGAGCAGCCCTTTGGCTGTTATCCCGGGGCGTGTTACGGATATTACTGGTTCGATATGCCGGAATTCCTGGATTTCAGGAACATATGTGATGAATTCAGGAAAACGGGGAACAAGGATAAGCTCAGGGAATACTATGACAAATATATCTTTGGCTGTGAAAACTTTGATAATTTTCTGGGTACACGACCTTACAGTAAGCTTAAAGAACTTAGGCAGATGGATGGTGTGCAGCCGATACTTATAGACTGATTATTGTTCAACAAAAATACATTAAGCCACTAAACAATATCTTAAGGAGGAAAAAATGGCTGAATATGGTCCATTTGAAATGATAGCTTATACAGGTTCAAGAGTATTAGAGGATGAAACAATAGTATTCGTGGGAACAGGTTTGCCAATAATTGCCGCAATGCATGCACAGATGACGCATGCCCCGAATCTTAACATGATATTTGAAGCTGGATCGCTCGGGGCAGTGCTTGAACAGGGGTTACCGCTGTCCGTAGGTGATACCAGGGCTTTTCGTAAGGCTGTTTTCGCGAAGGGGCTTTGCGGTGCCTTTGAGTTAATGCAAAGGGGGTATTCCGATTATGCCTTCATCGGCGGTGCCCAGGTTGATATGTATGGGAATATTTGTTCGACATTCGAGGGCGGCACTTATTCAAGGCCCAGAGTCAGATTTCCGGGAAGCGGTGGCGCCGGAGCGATGGCTGCAAACTGTGAGAAGACTGTTTCAATAATGGCCTTGGAAAAGAGAAGATTCGTTAAGAAACTTGACTTCCTGACAAGCATTGGATTTGGAGACGGTTCGCCGGATTACAGAAAAAAAGCCGGCGTAATGGGTTCGGGACCTTACAGGGTCATCACCAATCAGGCCCTGTTCGGGTTTGATAAAGAAACCAGGAGAATGACGTTACTTGAAGTGCTTCCGGGAAAAACGGCAGAAGATATCCAGGAATTGGTAAGTTTTGAACTGTTGATCTCTCGCGATCTGAAGGAGATGGAAGAACCGACGGAAGAAGATTTGAGACTGCTGAGAGAAAAGTGTGATCCTGAGGGGTACTTCTTGAAGAGAGAGGTCGCAAAATAATTTACATTTAATAGCTACAATGGTGAATAACGAAAAAGCTGAACCCGCTTGGCCTGGCCTAAACATATCCAGTTTGCTGCTTTGAGAGAGATGTTTAATTTTTTAACAAAAAGGGAGGTTGTTATGTTATTAAACGAACTATTATTCAAAAAAAGAATTGTTTTAATTGTGATTTTATGCCTATTTGTTTCAATACTGTTTTCCCAGACCAGATATTGGAGTCAATTGTATCCGGTTATTGACCGGCCTGTGGCTGATATGAAATTTTCAGCAATACCAGGAATATCTGAATGGGGATTACTGTTTGCTTTACCTGGAAATAATGGTGGATTAGCCTATTTTACCAATCAGGACTCTTTAAACATTTTCAATGTTGTTTCTAATCTTGGAGCTGTCTCACTTGTTCCTGATAGGCAAAATAATCGAATTTTTTGTGCATTTGGTTGCGGAAGTAATAGTGATGGATTATATGAATTTGATGTGGCAACACAAGAATTTGAATTGATAGGCTGGTACTTCTATCCTCATTTTGTGAAAAAGCTATCTTCTGGTTTTTATTATGGTTATGGCCATACAATAGAGGGAGGACTTCTCTATTCGTCAAATGGTGATGAATGGACAACGATAGATTTCTTTAATTCTATGCAAGTTACAGATGTTGAAGAAAATGGAGAGGGAACACTCTTTGTATCTGCGGGAAATGATATCTATATTGAAAACGATGGAACTTTCAACTCATTTAATGTCGGTCTTATCATTAATGACATCTATGTTCGTAACTATCCTAATAATGATGAAGTTTATCTTGCCTGTGGTGATGGAGGATATGTTAATTTGGTATATAGAGTAGAATATGAAAACGGTGAAATTACAAGCCTAACATCCATAAATGTATTTTATTATCCCAATAGAATTCATGAATATGGAGGGTTTTTAGTTGTTGGCTGTAAAGATGGAGGTGGATTATATTTGGTTGAACCTGAAGAAAATGGGCAGGTTCAACAAATTGGTGATGAGCTTGGAATTAATGAAGTTTATTGCTTTGAGACTTATCCAATTTACACTCAAAATTTTATGGTTGGGACAGATATTGGTGTGTTTTTAGCAACATATCTAACCGCCATTTTTGACGATGAATTAATTAAAATCAATTCGGCTTCATTATCCAAAAATTACCCCAATCCATTCAATGCAACAACAACAATTTCATTCTCAATTTCAGAAGATAGTAAGATTGATCTATCTATTTACAATATAAAAGGTCAGAAAGTAAAAACACTTACAGATACTCATTACGAAAAAGGCAATCATTCAGTAATATGGGATGGTGAGGATGATTCAGGTAACAATGTAGTTTCAGGAATGTATTTCTATAGATTGAAAGTAAATGGCAAATCTGAAGCAGTGAAAAAATGTTTACTTCTGAAATGAAGCTTTCTTTGATGTTGCCATGCCATTCTTTCCATTTGTAAGCTACAATGGAAGGCGAATATGGGATTGGAACCGGATGAACATGA
>JAUXII010000072.1 GCA_030621075.1 Lentimicrobiaceae bacterium | reverse complement strand
CACTGGGACCTGTTACTGTCTCCATTGATGAAGATTTTCTTATTGGAACAGACAATCAAACAAATGATCTCCTGCAGGTTTATCCAAACCCATCAAAGGGTATTGTCAATTTCAGCCTTCAAAATTCAATACCAGACGAATCCGAATTATTTATTTTTGATGCTTTCGGTAACAAGATTAATTCTTTAAAAATCAACAACGACCAAAATTTTATTTGGGACAGGACAAATTATAATCGATTTAAAGTCGCGCCGGGAACTTATTATTACAGGATTTTTTCAAATGATCTTGATGAAAGAGGGAAGATCATTATATTAAAATAAATCATTCAGTAGCAGAAGTTTCCCTGATAATGAAAATCTTGAAGTTAAACTTGTGAGATGAGTAGGAAAACATCACTCTTATTAATTACATTATTGATGCTGTTTTTGCATGGTGTTTTCGCTCAGCAAATTTCTATCCCCCGTATAGATGAGATGCCAAACATGCCACAACCCTACGAAATGCGCGACTGGGAAACAGTTGGCCAAAAGTATGATGAACTGGTATTCGATCTTGACGCAACAGGGCAATTTTTCCCATTGATTACAATTGTAGAAAACACCACTAACTACCCGGAGCATCCAACCTTCGGTATTCAGTCATATGTCGGAACAAACACCCCTCCTGGAATGGAAGCCATCAATGTAATCCCGGCAGTAATTGGCGCAACCCTCTCTGGTATTGACAAGTCCAATCAACAAGGGTATAACTGGCCATTGTTGTGTGAGGAATATTTTAACCGCCGTCCTTCTGAAAATGTATATCTTAACGGTCCTCATGCTACATCCGGCCATGACTGGTGGTATGAAACCATGCCCAATGTTTTTTTCTATCAACTCAATTACCTCTACCCTCATACCGGCCATTTCGACGAACAATTCATTACAGTGGCTGATCGATGGCTTGAAGCTGTCAAAGCTATGGATGGGGATGATTCCCCCTGGCAGGTCCCCTACATGAATTACAGGGCATTCAGCCTGTCAACTATGACCCCACTCGAATCGGGAGTCAAGGAACCGGAGGCAGCAGGGGCTATCGGATGGATTCTATACAATGCGTTTGTTGTTACCGGGGAAGAGAAGTACCGTGTTGGAGCTGAATGGTGCCTCGAATTCCTTAGCAATTGGAATGAAAACCCAGCTTACGAAGCTTTGCGCGAAAAAGAGACAGGGCCGTATGGCACAGGTGATGCCATGAATGGAGGCTGGGCACAAACCAACCTAGGATTATACGGTTCCTCACATGTTGGAATTATGGGAGCCATTATTAAACAAACCAATGTGGAGGGGATCCTTCAATTAGATATGCTTGCTACAGATTATTACATGCCGGAAACTTATCCGACTTACCTTTTTTATAATCCATATACCGAAAGTAAAACCGTTGTTGCTGAACTTCCTGAGGGAAGCTATAATATTTATGATGCGGTTTCAAATGAGGTGATCCTAACCGCAGTTACCGGCACTGCTAACATATTAATCCCCGCGGGGTCTACACTGGTTTGTGTTTATATCCCTGCAAACGCTGAGATCGAATACCATTTAAACAAAGCAATGGTCCAGGGAATTATCATTGATTATAATACGGAGGAAAATGTTGTCAATTACCCACCAAGGATCAAATCGCTTGCGATTGATGATACTGTTGCACTTATCAACACCATAACTCCGGTATTTTGCACCGCTGAAGATTTGGAGTCGACAGAGCTGACTTATCAGTGGTTTGTTAACGGCAATGCACTGGAAGGCAATGAAATTCTTAACTGGCCGGTTCCGGTCGATACGGGTTATTATGAAATCAGGTGTGTGGTTTCTGATGAAGAAAATTTAACTGATGAAAAAACTATCACCGTTAAGGTAGTGGAAAAAATCAATTTCCCACCGGTTATCGAGGAAATCATAGCACAGCCCAGGTCAATGTTACTTGGAGAAATTAGTCAGCTCACCTGCATTGCCACTGATGCTAATGGCGATGAACTTACTTACGTTTGGTATTCGGATGAAGGTTCTTTTACAGGTTCAGGCAATACGGTCAACTGGCAGGCACCTGAAGAGCAAGGGGCTTTTTATATTCACTGTATTGTTACTGATGTGGATGGGGCCTCAACTGCTGATAGCCTGGTAGTTCTGGTTAAGGACCCAGAGCAAAACCAGACAGGCGAATTGGTGACAAAATATGAATTTAACGGAAGTGCATGGGACTACAGTGGTAATGGTCACCATGGTTCAATCGCGGGATGTTTATTTGTTGAGGATCATAACCAAAACCCGGAGAGTGCCCTTTCTTTCCCTTTATCTACCAGTAAAGTTACTGTGCAAAACAGCGATGATTTGAACTTCAGAGATGGTATTACAGTAAGTTTCTGGGTCAATATAGCATCATTCTTCGACCGGGAGGCGTATCCGATTTCTCATGGAAACTGGCAAAATCGCTGGAAAATATCGATTGGTGACAGGCGCCTGCGATTTACTGTCAATGGTGAAAACGGCATCATTGATCTTGACACACAATCCCAGCTTGATGAAGATGTTTGGTATCATGTGGTGGTTCTTTATAATGGTTGGGGGTGTGAGATTTATATCAACAGCGAACTGGATGCATTTACTCCTTTTGAAGGGCAGATAAATACAACAGCATATGATCTCGTATTCGGGCAATCATTACCGGATCAATCAGGGTTTGACTTTAAAGGGACACTCAACAATGTTAGAATATACAATTATGGTATTTCTTATGAAAAAATTATCGAAATATACACCCAGGAACTCTCAGCTATTGGGGAGTCTGTTTCGAGAGGAGCCTCTTTACATATTTTCCCGAACCCTGCCAATGAAATCTTAACTATTGAAATGCTGGCAATCCCGGGAGAAACTATCGATATCTTTTTAAGAACTATCCATGGGAAACAGGTAAAACACTTAACTTCCGCAGTAAGTAATGACGGATATTTGAGTCAACAAGTGGACATTGGCACTTTTCCATCCGGTATTTACATAATCACTATAAGCAATAGGGAATTTAACATCACACATAAAGTAATGATTAGTAAATAGACTTCCCCTGTTCAATAGAGTAAAAGATTAATTGCTATTTTTACAAAAATAAATATTGCTAAGCTTTAAATCAGAGAAATTGATCAAGGTTAGTAAAAAATATCTTCCTTACTTCATGGTGTCACCTTACCTGTTACACCTGTTTGTGTTTATTGCATTTCCTGTAATTTTCTCCATCTTACTTACATTTAATCAGTGGAATATAATTGGTCCCATGGAATGGGTTGGATTCGGGAACTGGAGACGTGTGTTCGCAGACAGGCTTTTCTGGGCAGCTATTTTAAATACGCTAAAATTTCTTGCTATTCATATCCCTTTACAGATAATAATTGCACTGGCATTGGCTGAATTTCTAAACCAGAATATTAAGTTCAAAGGGTTTTTCCGCGCTGCCTTTTTTATGCCGGTAGTCGTTTCAGGCGTAGTGGTGACCATGTTATGGCAGCAAATGTTTAACTTCGAAGATGGTGTTTTGAACCGTTTATTGGTATCACTTGGCCTTGGAAAGGTTGGTTGGCTTATTGATCCTGATGTTGCAATGGTTTCTATAGCCATTATGGCAACATGGAAGAACCTTGGCCTTTATGTAATTCTGTTTCTGGTTGGTTTACAAACTGTTCCGAAGCAATATTATGAAGCTGCCGACATGGAAGGGGCCAGCCACTGGCAGAAATTCATAAAAATTACTGTCCCAATGATCAACCCCACCATATTTATGGTTTTCATATTATCGACAATAGGTGGCTTTTCACTATTTATTGAGCCTTATGTATTAACCGGGGGGGGGCCATTAAACAGTACATTATCAGCCGTTTTGTATATATATAAACAGGCATTCGAATATTATCATATGGGATATTCAGCAACGTTGGGTGTGTTTTTTGCTTTTTTGATCGTGATGGTTGTTATCGTTCAGAAAAAATTTATAGAAAGGGATGTATAAGGCAATTCTGAATATGAGCATGATAAAGAAAACAATATTATATATTCTCCTTACTGTGGCAGCATTGTCATTTATTTATCCATTTTTCTGGATGATCATGGCCTCGTTATCTCCTGAAGCAGAAATCGGCAGCCTTGTATTCTTTCCTTCAAGAATAACCTTCTCGAACTATATTAGCATGGTTAGCAAAATCCCCATTGGAAGGGCTTTATTCAACAGTCTTTTCGTATCAGGAATCAATACAGGTGTTGCACTGGTTCTTTCTTCAATGGTAGGTTATGCACTTTCCCGTATGGAATTCAAAGGGCGTAATTTAATATTCATGATCATTATTTTTACCATGACACTCCCCTTCCAGATTACATTAATCCCTAACTATATTATCATGGTGAAATTACGCTGGGTAGATTCTTACCTGAGTTTAACGGTACCTTTTTTGATAAATACCTTTGGTATTTTGATGTTTAGGCAGGCTTTCAAAGGCCTTCCCCAGGCTCTTATCGACGCTGCACGTATTGATGGTTGTGGTGAACTGAGAATAATCTTCACCATTTTATGGCCAAACATCAAACCAACTATTGTAACTGTCGGGATTCTTGCATTTATGGGCTCATGGAATGAAGTATTATGGCCATTGATAGTGATACGTGACGAACAATTAATGACTCTACCTCAATTGGTTACCCTGTTTGCTGTAGGAGGACGAGCGGAAAGCCAAATCGGGGTTAAACTGGCATCGGCTGTATTCCTTGCCACTCCCATTATAGTTGCTTATCTGTTCTTCCAGAAACATTTTATACAGAGTATGGCATCAACAGGCTTAAAAGAGTAATGAAAAAAGATTTTTTATCTAATCAATAAAATCAACAGACAAATGATTAATATTAACAAAATACCTATTAAACTTTATGCAGATCCGAAAAGGGTAATTACTTTGCCCTCAATTTATCCCGGATTAGAAAGAATAAAAAGGATTTATTCACGTATACAAAATATCTCTGATGAGGAAGTAGATGAAATACTTTCTGATGTTCGGATAGAGTTCAATCATCGACACAAAAATCTTGAGAAAATTTTCCTGGACAACTATACTTTTTTTAAGAATGAATACGCCCATCTTCCGGAGCTTTCTCCTAATAAAAAATTATTGCTTGGGGCCACACTTACGAAGGAGTATTCCATTCAAGCTGCTGCCTTGCTAAACCCGTCAATGGTTCCTCATCCCGATCAATCGGGGCTAAAAAAAGGAAAACAACGTTTTATTATTAGTCTCAGGTCAATAGGGGAAGGACATATTTCAAGCATCGAATTCCGGGAGGGTATTGTGGATAGTTCGGGACAATTCAACCTGAAAGAACCTTCTGTGTTTTCTTTGACCGGATCAATAATCCATCCTGAAGGTCTCAATACTGAAAATGATTACAACCTAAGCTTTCCTGACGATTCCAGGTTGAGCGAAAGGGTAATTTTCCCGCAGTCCCGGTCAGAGATAATGGGTATGGAAGACCTAAGGTTAGTTTCATTTTCAGATGGCAATGAGATGATGTATTTTGGAACTTACACAGCTTATGATGGCCATAACATCACATCACAATTATTGGAAACCAATGATTTTCAGAATTTCAGGATTAGAGAACTTAAAGGTAATGCTGTTAAAGATAAAGGAATGGCCCTGTTTCCAGAGAAAATTAATGATCAATACGGAATGATCTCAAGGCAGGGAGGTGAATGCCTTTCGATAATGTTCTCTGATAATCTTTATGAATGGCAGGAGTATCAGTTGCTTATGGAGCCTAAATATCCTTACGAGCTGTCTCAGATTGGAAACTGCGGATCACCTGTTAAAACTCCGGA
>JAUXII010000307.1 GCA_030621075.1 Lentimicrobiaceae bacterium | reverse complement strand
GGACTTGATCCAGGATCTCCCTGAACTTCACACGTAGCACTTTTCAAAATTACCCAATGTTATTTAAAACAAAAATAAATAACACCGAAAATTTGCATTTTTTGTAAAAATGTTATATCATTGTGATACCAAAATAATATCATTATTCAATAAAAAAATATATAAGATGAAAGAAGAAAAAGCATTTCTGCCTATGTCCGGATATCTGGGCTTGTTTATGGTCTTGATATTTATTGCTGTTCCTGTTTTGGGACTTGTTTTTATGAAGATGCTCTGGTTGATCCCGGTCCTTATTGTGGGTCTGTTTTTTATCGGTGGATTTTTGGTGGTTAACCCTAATGAATCATCAGTGCTGGTACTGTTTGGGAAGTATTCCGGCACAGTAAAGAAAAATGGATTTTTTTGGGTTAATCCTTTTTTTGCCAGGAAAAAAATATCGTTAAGGGCCCGGAACCTGGACAGCGAACCGATTAAAGTCAATGATAAGATCGGGAATCCTGTGATGATCGGTGTTGTATTGGTTTGGAGAGTGGAAAACACATTCAAAGCCGCTTTTGACGTAGATGATTATGAGCATTTTGTTAATATACAAAGTGAGGCGGCCATAAGGAATTTAGCAGGAAATTATCCATATGATAATCTTGAAGATGAAGATGCAAGGATTACTTTACGTGGGGGGTCCAGAGAAGTAAATAAAATGCTTGAAAATGAAATCAGTGATCGTTTACACATGGCAGGAATAGAAGTTATCGAAGCACGGATCAATTACCTGGCGTATGCTTCAGAAATTGCAGGAGCGATGTTGAGAAGACAGCAAGCTACAGCTATAGTTGCGGCCAGAACCAAGATTGTTGAAGGCGCAGTTAGTATGGTGGAAATGGCTCTTGAAGAGTTATCCAAGAAAGAGGTTATTGTACTTGATGAAGAACACAAGGCAACGATGGTCAGTAATCTGATGGTAGTTCTTTGTTCAGATAAAGATGCTATGCCCGTTGTAAATACAGGAACACTTCATAAGTAATTATAAGGTATGTCAAAATTCTATTTCAAAGAAGAACAACGATTTAACCGTCCAGTGGGTTGGGCGATCTTTATTGTATTATTTTCTACAGCTATGATACCTTTTGTGATTGGTATTAATCAACAACTTATTCAGGGAGAACCCTGGGGAGATAACCCGATGTCGGACACAGGATTAATTGTATCTGCTGTTCTTGTTTTCTTGCTCATGATTGGATTGGTGTTTTTGTTTGTAAAAATAAGGTTAATTGTAGAGGTACAAAAAGATGGTATTAGATATAGCTACCATCCGTTAATAAACAAAAAAAGGAACCTTTTGAAAAATAGGATTGATAGTTTTGAGCTTAGAAAATATCGGCCGGTAATGGAGTATGGTGGATGGGGTGTGAAGATTGGTTCAAAGAAATGGGGTAAAGCATACAATGTTTATGGAAATATAGGTATGCAGTTTTATTTAAAGGATGGGACCAAAATTTTATTCGGCACACAACGGGGTGAAGCATTCCGGAGGGCAGTTCAAAAGATGATGGAGGATAGAACATTTTAAGGGATTATTGTTTGGGGCAGTGACAAAGAAAAACTATGGCAAAAAGAAAAGCATTTGTTTTACGGATAAGGCCTGAGTTATTAGATGCTGTTGAGAAATGGGCAATTGATGAGTTCAGGAGTACAAATGGACAGTTGGAGTGGATAATAAGCCGGGAATTAAAAAAAGCACGACGTTATCCCAAAAGAAAAGAAACGGATAAAAAAACGGGGTCATCTTAAAAAACGACCCCGTAATTATTTTATAGTAAACCCTGATTAGTTAATCAAAAGTTTTTCTGTTTTGATACCATTCTCAGTCTTGATTTGAACAGTGTAAATACCTGTTGGATAGTTAGAGGTGTTAATAACCACACGGTTGTTATTTGAAACCTGATTTAGGACCATCTGTCCCATATTGTTGAAAATAGTTACCTCTTTGATAGTTTCTACAGAACCGATCTCAACCTGATCGTAAGCAGGGTTCGGAAACATAGTAATTTCAGCAGAGGTGATATGATTATTTATTCCTACCCCAGTTGCTTCTTTGTATTCAAAGTCATCGAAAAAGAACATAGGTGAATCGCCAGTTGGTGCAGCAGCAAAGATGTCAACAACGCCAAGTTGGTTAAGTCCCGGGTCACCACCTGATTGCAAGCTCCATTGCCATCCATGTACAAATACATCGTTTATCCAGAGCTCAGCATAATCGGAATTAAGATTTATCAGCATAACACTTTTGAACCATGTTCCGACGGGATAATCAAAAGTAGCAGCATTCGCCCCTCCGGCATGGATATAACCTGATCCATCTGATGCGAAATAAATCTCAATTGCCCATTCATTATTGTCGCCAAATTCATGCATAAGGTTGTAATACCCGCCATATCCTGATTCAACATACATGTACATACTGACCTCATATTGACCCTCGGTCTTGTTGCCTAA
>JAUXII010000048.1 GCA_030621075.1 Lentimicrobiaceae bacterium | reverse complement strand
GACTGGGGACTGGGGACTGCAGACTACAATAACAGGCTCCTCATCAAGTGGTATTTTCTTTTTTATTTCCTCAATATTCAATAGAGGTAAAATCTGTGGAATAACTGACTCCACAGGCTCGTAAAGTATTGAACTTTGCTGCAACTTTTCGGTAAAAACGCTCTGTTGCCTGTCGAAACTGTTGATGATATAAATAATTACACTTAACAGAATAATAGCTTTTACAATTCCAAACAGGCCGCCAAGCAGTTTATTAAGGAACCCCAAGGCTATAATGTCGATAAATTTTTCAAGTATTTTTCCAGCCATATAAATACCAAAAACTACCCCAACAAAAGTAATGGCAAATGAAATGATTGGAATATATTTTTCATCCCATTCAAAATTAGACATGAGAAACCCTGCAGCAAAACCTGAAAAGTGTATGCTTAAATAAATGCCAAGTATCAATGCGACCAGGGTTGTGATCCCAATGATGAGTCCTTTCGAGAATCCCCTGTATGCGAACCATACGATGGGAATAATAAAGATTATATCAAGAATACTCATGTTTATTTAAGTCTCCGGGTGAGTTCTGTTGCAAAAACAAACTCATTAAGTTCTTTATTGACGGTGCCCAGGATTTGATTTTTATCTCCCTCCCACCACAACTTTCCTTGATAAATAAAAGCTATTTTGTCGCCAATTTCCATTACCGAATTCATATCATGCGTGTTGATAATAGTGGTTATTTGATATTCTTTCGTTATCTCCCTGATAAGGTTATCAATAACATTAGCAGTAATTGGGTCAAGGCCTGAATTAGGTTCATCACAAAAGAGATACTTTGGATTTAACGAAATTGCACGGGCAATGGCAACTCTTTTGATCATCCCCCCACTTAACTCAGAAGGGTGCAGATGATTCACATTTTCAAGTTTCACTCTGTTTAAACAGAAATTCACTCTGTCTGATTTCTCCTCGTGAGTCATTTCTGTGTTCATGGTTAAAGGAAACATAACGTTTTCCTCCACAGTCATAAAGTCAAACAAGGCACCCCCTTGGAATAGCATTCCAAATTCTTTTCTCAAATTTTTTCTCTCCGGGAATGATAGCGCTGTTACAGGCCGTTCATCAAAATATATCTCTCCTTCGTCGATATTAAAAAGCCCTACGATACACTTCATCAAAACGGTTTTACCCGAGCCACTTTGTCCGATGATAAGGTTTGTTTTACCTCTTTCAAACTTAACCGATACATCCTTTAAAACCAAACGGTCGCCGAACTGTTTTGATATGTTTTTAGCCTCAATCATGCAATAATAACTGGGTGATAATCAAGTTAAACAGAATGATAAAAATACTGCTGTAAACGACAGCTTTTGTGCTTGAATTTCCAACATCACGCGCACCGCCGGTAGTGCTGTATCCCCAAAAACCTGAAATAGAAGTAATAATAAAAGCAAATACCACCGTCTTGATCATCGCATATATAACATCAAAAACCTGAAACCAGGCTTGAATGCCGTAAATATAATCGTGCGACGTAACCAACCCGCCTGCCGTGCCAACAACCCAACCACCAAATAAAGCCAGAGCAATACTAATAATAATTAAAAGGGGATGAACAAACATGGCAGCAGCTATCTTAGGTAAAATCAGATAATTGGCTGAGTTAACCCCCATGATCTCTAAGGCGTCAATCTGATCAGTAACCTTCATAGTCCCTATTTCCGAAGCGATCTTGGATCCTATTTTTCCGGCTAATATTAAGCTGATCATCGTGGGCGAAAATTCTAAAATGATCGTTTGCCTGGTAGCAAAGCCAATCGTATACGCAGGGATCAAGGGAGTATCAATGTTAAAAGCCATTTGAATAGTAGCAACAGCACCCATGAAAATAGATAAAATTGAAACAATCCATAATGAATCTATCCCTATTGCATCTGCCTCCCTTACCATATTCTGATGGAAAATCTTAAATTTTTCCGGTCTCCTGAATACTTGTCGCATCAGAAGAAGATATTCTCCCAGCAGGTAAAAAAATTTCATTTAATAAAATATTTCTGCTAAAATAACGATTATTTATTATAAAAAATTTTACACCAGAAAAAAGAAACGTGCCTGATTGAATTTACCTATTTTTGAGACTTGAACAATAATCATTATATGCGAAAAGTTTTCCGTCTGTTTATATGGCTATTTTTGTCTTTTTTCTTGACGTGGACATTTTCGTCGTGTTCATCTTCAAAATTTCCGACCAAAAACAAACGGTATAAAAAATACGATTGTAACTGCTATTTAATAGATCAGGGTGTTCCTGATAATTCAATCCTACATACTGGTTATGGAGAAATTTAAGAAGATACTTGGTAAATATATTCCTGAGAGCAGCCTTGATCTTGTTTCTGATTGGATTATTGATAACAAGATCCATCTTAAAATTACCCGTTCCCGAAAAACAAAGTTAGGCGACTATCGTCCACCTGTTAATGGCCGTGGACATACAATATCTGTTAATCATAACCTCGATCAATTCACCACATTGATCATACTGGCTCATGAAGTTGCGCACACCCTGAACTGGATCAAATTCCGTAACAAAGTCAGGCCACATGGAGCTGAATGGAAATCGCTTTACCAGTCACTGCTTTGTGAATTGATGGAGAAAAACATCTTTCCCGACAGCATTCATAATGCGTTGATTGATCACTTGTCCCATGTTCGTTCTTCGATAGTGCTTGATCCTGCTTTAATGCGGGCATTGCAAATAAATGATGACTATAAGGGTGCAAAATTTCTTGAGGATTTGCCAGCCGAAACATTATTTATTGCTTCAAATGGGAAAATATACCGGAAAGGAGAAAAATTGAGAAAAAGATATAAGTGTTTGTGTATATCAACTAAACGGCTCTATTTATTTACTCCGGCTGCCCTGGTTCAGGTAGTTGATTAAAATTTTTCATATCTTTATCTCATTATTACATTTTTAACTAAAGCGTTTCAGCGAAAACCTATTTCATTTCCTATGAATAAAAATCATTTTTGTATTATAATGGCCGGGGGAATTGGAGCACGTTTCTGGCCAATGAGCAAAATATCCAGGCCGAAACAATTTATTGATATCCTGGGGACAGGCCAAACTCTTATACAACAAACCTTTGACAGATTTGAAAAGATTTGTTTTAAAGAAAATATTTATATTGTTACAAACGAAAGCTATAAAAATATCATTTTCGATCAAATTCCCGGTATTCAGGGACACCAAATCCTTTGCGAGCCTATGAGGCGCAATACGGCTCCCTGTATTGCCTATGCAAGCTATAAAATCAAGCAGACAAACCCGGATGCTGTAATCGTGGTTGCCCCTTCTGATCATATTATTCTGAAAGAAGAAGAATTTGTTGAGGTGATCCTGTCGGCATTGAAGGCGGCCGAAAAAAATGATTGGTTGTTAACCCTGGGTATTCAACCGAGCCGCCCTGACACAGGCTATGGATACATTCAGTTTACCGATACAATCACATACAAGGAAGATCCACGCATTAAAAGGGTTAAAACATTTACAGAAAAACCAGATTTGGAAATGGCAAAATCATTTCTCAAAAGTGGCGATTTCTTATGGAATTCAGGTATTTTTATCTGGTCACTGAAAAGTATTTTGAAATCTCTTGATGAACATTTACCAGAGGTAGATTCCATTTTCAATGAAGGAATTGATATATACAACACCCCGAAAGAAAATCAATTTATTGGTTATGCTTATTCGATGTGCAGGAATATTTCTATCGATTATGGTGTGATGGAAAAAGCCAGAAATGTGTTTGTGCTGTCTTCCGACTTTGGATGGTCCGACCTGGGGACCTGGGGTTCATTATTCGAACATCGCCCCAAAAATAGTAATAACAACGCCATTATTGGTTCGAACGTTATGACATACAACTCCGCTAACTGCATTGTTAATGTTCCATCACAAAAGCTGGTTGTTTTGCAAGGCCTTGATGACTATATCATTGTTGAAGATGATGATATCCTATTGGTTTGCAAAAAATCTGAAGAACAGATGATTCGACAAATAGTGAATGATGTTAAGGAAAAAAAGGGAGATAAATACGTTTGATTAAGTCAGATTTTTGATAACTGAAACGGTAGTACTCTCATCATAATTAACCTCAAACCCCAGTTTTTTAAACACGCTGATCATGGGCTGATTGTCCCTGGTGGTTATAGCCATCATTTGCATTACGCCAGTCTTACGGGCAATCTCTTCACAGTAACTCGTAAGAATAAAACCTAATTCTTTTGCTTGCCATTCATCAGTAATCAAAACAGCATACTCTGCTGTTTCCAGATCAGGGTCACCAATAAGCCTGCCTACACCGATCAGTCTCTTTCTGCCTTCAAAATCAATCTCTGCAACAATACCTATTTCCCGGCTATAATCAATATAACAAAATTGGGTAGCTACTTCGTGTGAATCAAAATGAAAATCATACCTGAACCTGTGATAAATTGATTCTTTTGAGCAACTTCCCAGCATTTCAAGCCACAAGGGCTCATCCTCCGGTTTTATTGGCCGAAGCAGCACCTCTGTTCCGTCACGAAGTGTTGCAGGCTTGATTAACCTTTCAGGATAAGGAGGTAAAATCAAATGTGAATAATCCATTGATTCTTTTCCTAAAACCTGCTTATCAATTACAATTCTTGCATCCAGGGCCATCACATCATCCGGGGTAACAATAAGTGGATTAATATCCAGCTCTTCAATCTCAGGATAGTCGGCTGCCAGGTATGACAACCTGATCATTACCTCAATAAGTTTATCAATATTTTTCGGTTTACTCCCCCGGTAACCGGTTAATAACGGATAAATTTGTAACGATTTTACCATCTGCCTGGCAAGCTGCTCATTTAGAGGGGGAAATTCAAGCCTTTTATCTTTAAACAGTTCGGCAGTGGTACCACCCATGCCAACAAGAATTACTGTACCAAAAACGGGATCCTTCTTAATGCCCAGGATCATCTCCACAGCATCTCGTGTGTCAACCATTTTTTGTACCGTAATACCTTCCAGCCTTGCTTCAGGAACTCGCTTTGCCACGGTTTCCAACATATTTTTGAATGATGCCCTAACCATAACCTCATTTTCAATATTTAGAGCCACGCCTCCAGAGTCTGATTTATGCGTTATATCAGGTGATTGTATTTTAAGTACAACTGGATATCCTTTCTTTTTAGCAATTTTTACAACCTCTGCTTCAGTTCTTGCAAGCTCCGGGTGTGTGGTAGGTATCCCATAATCACTAATCAGAAGTTTCGAATCATCTTCCGATAATATTTTAGCCTTTGGAAAAACCTCTTCAATGTATTTCTTTTTCAGGTTTTCTCTGTCGTAGCTAAATGAAACAGGCAGCTCTTTTGGCGTTTCAAATAATAAACTAAGGTTTTTTGAGTAATCGGATAGAGTCATAAAGGCCCTGATAGCTTGTTCAGGAGTTGTAAAAACAGCAATTTCTGCATCAGTAAAAACATCAACACCCTTATGCATACTTGCTCCTCCCAACCAGGCAGCCATGATCAACTTGGTTGTTTTTCCTGAAATTCGTGCAACTGCTTTTGCAGTAGCAGTTGGGTCAGTCATGGCCTGAGGAGTAAGCACAACAAGAACAGCGTCAACATTTTCATCTTTTAATACGATCTCTGTAGCAACAGCGAAACGTTCAGGAGTTGCATCCCCAAGCACATCAACAGGGTTACCGTGCGACCAAAACGGCGGTAAGTAATCGTTTAGCTTCTGCATGGTATCATCTGACAAGGATACAAGCTTACCTCCCAGCGAAATCAATGTGTCGGTCGCCATAACTCCTGGCCCGCCGGCATTAGTTACCAATGCAAGGCCTGAGCCCCTGGGCACTCTTTTTCTCCCAATAAGGTCAGTGAAATCAAAAATGTTTCCAATGTCGAAAACCCTGGCCAGACCCGCTCTTCTAAACACAGCATCATAAATTGAGTCTTCCGAGGCCAATGCCCCTGTATGTGATGCTGCGGCCGCCGCTGACTCTGGGAAGCGGCCTGATTTATATACGATAATGGGTTTTTTTCGTGCAAAAGCACGTGCCGCCGACATGAATGAATGTGCATCTACTATTGACTCAACATAAAGTACAATCGATTTGGTGTTGGAATCCTGCCCAAAATAGTCTATCAAATCCCCAAATGTTATATCCATAGCATTACCGATGGAAACAAAATAAGAAAATCCGATTTTTTCTTCAGCAGCCCAATCCAACACAGATGTACATAAAGCGCCCGATTGCGAAATAAATGCTACATGGCCTTTCTTAGGCATGCCATCGGCAAAGCTGACATTCATATGCAATCCAGGGACGAGTATCCCCAGGCAGTTAGGCCCTATTACGCGCATTTCTGGGAATTTTGCAACCTGATCTTTAACCTCCTGCTCAAGCTTTTTACCTTTTTCACCCGATTCTTTAAAGCCGGCCGACATAATAATGATGCCATTTATACCCGCTTCTCCGCACTCCTTAATAATGCCTGGTACAAACTTTGCAGCGGTCATTATAACAGCCAAATCAGGAGTTTTTGGAAGGCTTTTCACATCAGGGTAACAAGTGATACCCATAACCGCCTCACGTTTAGGATTTACGGGATATACTACGCCGGGGAAGCCCCCTCCTACAAGATTCCTTAATGTAATTCCGCCTACACTATTCGGATTATTGGATACACCAATCAGTGCTATTCTTTGTGGCCTGAAAATGTTATCAAGTTTTTTAAGGGACATTTTTTATAGTTTTATTATGGTGCTAATAAACATAATTTATCTATTGTTATTTTTTTCACAAAAGTATAAATGTTAACCGGATAATTACTTTAAATTATGCTCTTTTTTATATCCTGCCATTTTATCTCACAAAATGGAATTTTTTCATATTCTCATCTC
>JAUXII010000073.1 GCA_030621075.1 Lentimicrobiaceae bacterium | reverse complement strand
TCCTCGTTGTAAGCGGGAATTATAACAGATAGCTTTTTCTGGTTCATCCTATTGGTTTTTGGGAATTTGTTATTTCAGTCTATGGCTTTCGGGTAGCGTGTTGTATCAATAAGCAAAAGTACTAATCAAAACTTAATTTCTTTTTGATATGCTTCGGTATTGCATCTTTATGCACCATAATATCCAGTGTGTTCATTAGCACAAAAGCCCTGGATGCATAAAAATAACCATCGTATTTTCCACTATCGCCCCATGAATTTTTCACAATGAAATATTCATTCCCATTTTGATCTTTGGCCTTACCCGTAATATGCATGCCATGATCGTCGGTCATGCTGTAATTATCAAAAGCCTCCTGATGCATTTCCTGTGTAATTGTTTTTTCCCTGCCAGGTTTATCAAATTTATATAAAGCAGCTTGTTTTTCTTTTTCTGTCAGCTCTTCCCATTTTTCTTTTTCCGTATCCGTCATGTCCAGCATGTCAACTTCAGGAACAATGGCGACCCCATTTTTCCATGAGACCCCTTTTTCGCTGACATCAGCTCCCCATGCAATGGTGTATCCTTTATCAATTGCATAATCAAGCACCTCATTAAATTCTTTCATCGGGAGATTATACACAAGGCCCCACTCCCAGTTATCAGGAACTTCCAGAACAAATTCCTCATAAAAAGGATGATGTGTGAACGAAGATAATTCAACATAATCGTCCATGTTTAACCCAAGGCTTTCTGCAAAACTTTTGGGAGTCTGTTTTTTGCCATTGTATTCAAATTCTTCCGGGATTTCACCGAGATAAGCATCGAGAATACCAACCAGTCCCTGGTACCAGACAGGTGTTAGCTTTTTGTTTTTGTTGTCAACAACCGCTTTAACATACGCTTTGACAACATTATCCATTTCGCCATGGATATGGTTTTCTTCGCCAATAACCTGACCATCATACACTTCTTCAGGAACCATCCCGTATTCTTTAAAAACAGTGATTACATCATGAAAAGCACCTCCACCGGCGAAGTTAAGGTTGCCATGCATTCTAACATATTTTTTGGCCTTATCACCATAAGCGTGCCGGATAACGAACATTTCCGAGAGATTATATTCTCCCTTGCCCATGCGTAATAATTCAGACTCCAGGAAAGAGATCGCCGAAAAAGACCAGCAGGTACCGGACCGGTACTGGTTTTTTACTGAGGTTGCATCAACCTCTTTTTCAATGGTAAAAACGTAACCTTCTTCTTCGGGCTTTTTTTCTTCATCTTGCCCAAATGCATTAAATGCAGTGATAATGCCTGCAAATACGAATAAAAGAATATAAAATTTCATAATAGTTGTAATTATTGATTAGACATCAGTTTTAATTTGACGCAAATTTAGGAATTATTAAGATAGCTGCAAGCTTCAAATTACAAGCTGTTGGGTTTTAACGACAGGAACCATTTTTCAATTGACAGTTGGCGGTTGTAAGTTGAATTAAACTTTTAACTTTGAACCAGAAAAAACACGATCAAATGAAAAAGCTAAGCTCCATTCCCGTTTCATCCATTATTATCCTGTTAATAATCAGCAGTTTTGTTTTCAATAGTAGTAAATTTCCCGGAAACAATGATACAGAAATCGTATACAATTATACTGAGGTCCTTGATGTTACATCAGAGCGGCAACCAGACTCCGAGAAAAGATTATTTCAGTTCAGAAACATTAGTGAACACATACTCATTGTTAAATTAACCCCATATAAATATCGTCCTTATTTAAACGAATTCGATCCCCTGCCTGAAGAATTGTTTACGAAAGAAGGGTATGATAATTACCTGGAGTTTGAGCTGAAACCCGGCGACATTCAATGGAGAGAATTTTTAGTAGACCCCGTGAATGTTTGGAAATTAAATGTCGGGGTGAGCAAGAAGAAAACGAAATAGAGTTTTTTATCTTGCAATTTATATCCTGTTAAAAGTCTTCTTCCATATCCTCCTCCAAATCTCTCGACTGACCATTATCTCCTTTTTGTTTTTTGTAATTATTGATGACATAGCTCAGGTTAAGTGTGATGACCGGGGCCTCTCTTACAAAAGTGCTGTAGGAATAAAAGTCAGAGCCTGAAGATGTTGATTCATATTTTGCGGTTTTAAACATATCCCTGACAGAAAGGGTGGCATTGAATTTATGATCGAAAAAATCTTTTCTCAGCGCAAAACTGGTAACAAAATATCCCTCTCGTTCTCCCTGAACAGTAACACTTGGGCCGCGATAGATCCCACTAATCTGAACACGGAAATCATGCTTGAATTTAAGGGTAGTATTTAGTTTTCCCGACCAGTTTGTGGAGCTTTTTACAATATCTTCATCTTCCAGGGTACCTTCGAGCCGGTAATCAAATACATTCGCACTGGCATTTACCATAAACCATTTTGTCAGGCTGAGGTTGGCCATCATTTCCACACCGAGTGAATAATCTTTGTTAAGGTTTTGATAAGTATGTAGAAAAGTACCGTCTTCCAGTAAGGTTATTATGCGGGTAATCTTATTTTTATTTATCCTGTAATATCCTTCCAGTGACAGGAACGACTTGTTAAGGAGTTTTTGATAACCGAGTTCATACGAATCGATATATTCAGGCTCCAGTTCAGGATTTCCAACCCTGATGTTATAAGGGCCCATGTAGTTTGGAAAGGGATCAAGCTCCCTTCCCCTTGGCCTGTCGATTCTCTTGCTGTAACTGGCAAATACCTGATTGTCATTCTTTAACTGAGTTGAAAGGTGTATTGATGGGAAGTAATCAAATCTGTTGATGACAAAAGCATATTCAGTATTTACATTTTTGATCTCCCTGTCAGTGTATTCTCCACGAAGCCCAAATTTGTAACCCAAAAATTTCCATTGATTTGAATAGGTGGAGTAAATGGAGTGGATATTTCGTTTAAAATCCATTTCGTTACTATACAGATTGTTTTCAATCCAGCCTCCTGTTGAATGATCATAATCCTGAAAAAGATATGTGCTGTTTTCAAAGCGGAACCGGCTTTGATAGCCAGCCTCAAACAAACCATCTTCACCGGTGGGCCTGGTGTAATCTGCTTTTATTCGAAATTCATCCCTTGTTCCGGTCTCTGTTGTTTGTAAGGTTTCTGGCAAATCATCAATATTATTCCATTCAACATCGGTGATAAAATCCTGTTGCTCTTCCCAATTATCACTTATTCGTTTGGAATAATATGCCATTGCTTCCACTTGATGGCCGTTGTCATCGAAAAGTTGCTGATAATTTATTGTAAGATTTTGATATGTTCCATCACGGCTCAGGGTATTAAGTGATTTTGAATAATCATTTGTGGTTGTAGGTTCGGTATAAATATGCCTGGATGTAGTATTGTCCCTTTCAAAGCCGTAACCGCCATATTTTCCTGAAATAGTTAAGGTGGATCTTTCTGTAAGGTAATAATCCAGACCACCTTTAATTCCGTAGCCTTCCCGGTCTCTGTTGCCGGCCATATCAGAAATACGGTAATTAGTAGTATCCAAACGATACGTTTCGTTAACCGAATTAGATTCCATGGTGAATCGCCGGTCGTTAAAATCAACTCCCACAAACAGATTTATTTTTTTAGACCGGTAATTAAGCAAGGCATCCGCTTTATATTTATTTCCTGATCCGACGGAGACGTTAACTACGCCATTAACACCCGGCTTTTTTTGTTTTTTCAAAATAATGTTTAATATTCCTCCTACTCCATCCGGGTCATATTTTGCTGAAGGATTTGTGATGATCTCAATCCTGTCGATTATACTGGCCGGGGTTTGTTGAAGCGCATCATTGCCATCAAGCACACTGGGACGGCCATCAATCAGAACCTGAAAATTGGAAGTCCCTCTCAGGCTGACGTTGCCCTCAATGTCTACGTCAATGGAAGGTACATTTTCAAGAACCCCCACAGCCGATGCTCCCGAAGCCATAATATCCTGACTGACGTTTATTACTTTTTTATCAATTCGGAATTCTACATGGGCCTTTTCCGCGATAATTTCTACTCCATCAATATTTGTAGAAGCAGCCGTTAGCTGAATTTCACCGATTGTAAACTGTTTGTTTTTTTGGGTTATTTTTATATCGCTAACCCATGTTTTCTCGTATCCGATAAAATTAGCGATAAGATAGAAATGGCCATAAGGGACTTTTTCCAACTTAAACGACCCATCCGGGCCGGTCACAGTTCCGGTTACCAAACTTGAATCCTTTGTCCGGTACAGAACAATATTTGCATACTCCACAGGCCCCCTGGTGCCTTCTTCCATTACACGGCCGTTGATCACGCCCTCTGCTGGCATGTTGGAAAAATTTCTTTTTCTTTGTGGGTCCTGCCCATATGATGAATAAACAAACCCGGTAAGCAAAGCGATTACAATACTAGTCAGGAATAAATTACTTATGATCTTCATGTTGCTAATTGATAGTGTGTAGTTGGGAATTTATCCTAGAACCTGCGCATCTGGTGTCCACGGAAATTCTTTCTTCCTTGCCGTCCTCCCCAGCATTCATTGAGTTGTTCTTTTTGTTCATCAGTTAAAATGGAATCAATTTCACTGCTCATGGTGTCCCATTTTCCATGGCGGTTTTCAAAAGTTTCCTCCATATTCATTCTGTTTTTTTCTCTGATCGTTTTTATTTTCTCTTGTTGCTCTTCAGAAAGATCAAGATACCTCATCACGAGGTCATGTTCGAAATTGCCTCCTCTCATTCCTTGCATTGGTCTGTTTTTTTGCATGCGGGGCATTCTCTGGTGGTTGAAGTTTGCATAGGGTGAGCCGCCCCGTATTCCAAAGTCATTATGCTCCATGTTGAAACCCATTCTGTCATTGAATCTCTGTTCCTGTTGATTTTTGATAATTGTTGTACTGAACACAACGCCAATTATTATTCCAATTACAACAGCACCTGATACGATTAAATAATGTTTTGTTTTCATTTTGTTTATAGTTTAATTAATGAGACTTAAATTATTGATGATGCAAAATTTGAAATAATAATTACAGGCTCCAAATCATTTATACAGAAGCGGGGAAATAATAGATAGAGGGTCTGTTTTGATCGATCCCAGGCAGGTCAACCATATTTTTTCAACATCCGTTGAAAATTTTCTTTGTAAAAATCCCCGACAGGTATCCACTCTTTGCCAATAATAATACGGTTTCGCTCAATCGAATCGATTTTCGCAACAGCAATAATATACGAACGATGCACACGAACAAAATAGTCACCGGGTAGTTTTTCCTCCATGGCTTTTAATGACATCAATGTAAGTATGGTTTTATCGCTTGTGAATATTTTTATGTAATCTTTTAATCCTTCAATGTATAAAATATCATTAAGGATTATCTTTACAGTAGTGGTTCCTTCTTTAACAAAAATAAATTTCTTTATTGGTTTTTTTTCTTTGTCCCGGGAAATAATTGGAGCAGCATACTGTTTGTTGAATTGGCGGTATGCTTTACTTACAGCCTTAAGGAACCTGTCGAACGAAAAAGGTTTTACCAGGTAGTCGGTTGCATCAAGATCAAAACCCTCCACAGCGTAGTTGCTATAGGCTGTTGTGAAAACAACCAGCGGCTTGCTGCTTAATGACCGAAACAACTGTATGCCAGATAAATCAGGCATTTGAATATCAAGGAAAATCAAATCAATTTTATCTTTTTCCAGTGCTTCTATAGCTTCAAAAGCATTTTTGCAGAGCGCTTTGAGCTTAAGGAAGGGCACTTTGCTGATAAAATCTTCCAGCAATTCAAGTGCTAATGGTTCGTCGTCTACAGCAATGCAATTCATTGGAACGTATTTATGTTTTTTTTACGGATTATCACCTATAGTTAATAATGTGAATCAA
>JAUXII010000134.1 GCA_030621075.1 Lentimicrobiaceae bacterium | reverse complement strand
GGCATAGGAGGCATAGGAGGATAATACAAATGATCGGGGCCAATATGCGGGAATGACATAAAGTCCTTGAAATTATGATATCGGCCCCCGCTTCTCAAGTTATCATTTTCCGAAATTTTTAACTTTTTAATCAGTTTCTTAAGTAATCCCGGCGGGATGGTCTCTTCATAAACAAACCGGACAGGAACACCTCTTTTTCTTTTTTTGATACTTTCGGTCATAATCGACATAAAACTCTTCGCTACATCATTATCAATATCCAATTCAGCATCCCTGGTAAATTTTATAGTATATGCGTTGTATGTATCATAGCCAAGAATGGAAAAAATATCAGAGAGGCAATGCCTGATTGCGTCGTCAAGTAACATAATAAAGTGTTTCCCGTTTTCTGTTGGAAGAACTAAAAACCGTGAGATATTATCCGTTGGAATTTTAATAATAGCCTGGTTGTTTTCAATTTCTTCATTCTCAGAATGAAGGTCAACCAGAAGGTATAGAGAGCTATCGATCAAAGAGCTCTCATGGTGGATATTATTGAGCATGATAGGGAAAAGATGGGGCCAGATATTGTCATTAAAATATTGTTTTACAAACAGAGCCTGTTGCTTAGATAATTGCTTTTCATTAATAATAAAAATTCCATCTTTTTTTAGTTCATTAACAATCTCCCGGTAAGCATTTGTAAAATCTTCCTCTTGCTGAATAACAATCTTATTGATCTCAGATAAAACCTCTTTCGGGTCAAATTTGATCTTATAATCCAAATTTTTAACATTCAGCATCCTGTTGATCGTACCAACACGAACCCTGAAAAATTCATCTCTGTTATTCGAAAAGATGCCAAGAAATTTCAATCGCTCTATCAAAGGATTGGCTTTATCAACAGCTTCCTGCAATACCCTTCCGTTAAAATGCAACCAGCTGATCTCTCTGTTGATAAATAGAGAATTGTCATTTTTCATAACTTCATTCGTATAAGTGTGAATTACAACATGCCCGGAAAGACTATAAAGCCCGTAGAGTAGGCAGCATCCATAATTTCATGCCATTTATCTGTATCAAAATCAATCCTGACAACCCCGCTTGTAGGTAGCCAATCAATTTCTCCATTTAGAAAGTAATTAGCAAATCGGGTAAACCCGGGATTATGACCCACTATCATAACTGATTTGAATTGATCATCAATACCAAAAAGTTGATCCAACAGTTCATCTGTATCGGCATGGTAGATACCATTGCGAAGTTCTATCTTATTATCGGGATAACCAAGGCCATGTGCAATGATCCGGGCGGTTTCATAAGCTCTTACTGCATGACTTGATAAAATAAGATCAAGATGAGTATCATGCCCGGTTAAAAACTTAACAATTTTTTTTGTTCTTTTCCGGCCCTTTTCAAGCAACGGACGTTCCTCATCACTCAGTTCGGAAAACTCCCATGATGATTTAGCATGCCGGACAATGAATAATGATTTCATCTGTTCATTTTTTTATCCTGAAAATTTCAAAAAAGCAATCAGTAACTCCGCCTTGTAAGGCGGAGTCTAATAAGCAAACAAAGGATAATCAGCCATCATTTCATTGACTTTTTTCCTTACCGTTTCAATCTTGCTTTCGTTTTCCAGATCTCCAATAACATCATCAATAAGTTCAACAATAACAGGCATCTCCTTCTCTTTTAATCCTCTCGTTGTAATTGCCGGCGTACCGATTCGTAAGCCTGATGCCTGGAAAGGCGACCTGCTGTCGAAGGGAACCATATTTTTATTAACAGTAATATCTGCCAGAACAAGCGTGTTCTCAACCTGACGTCCGGTCACATCCGGGAATTTCGTACGAAGATCAATCAACATCAGGTGATTATCCGTCCCGCCTGAAATAACATGATATCCTTTCTCAACAAAAGCCTGGGCCATTACCGCTGCATTTTTTTTAACCTGAATAATATACTCCTTATATTCCGGAAAAAGCGCTTCGCCAAAAGCCACCGCTTTGGAAGCGATCACATGCTCTAACGGGCCACCTTGAATACCGGGAAAAACAGCAGAATTAAGAAGAGATGACATTTTTCTGATGACACCTTTTTTTGTAGTCTTGCCCCATGGATTATCAAAGTCTTTCCCAATTAAAATCATGCCACCACGAGGGCCTCTCAGGGTTTTATGTGTTGTGGTAGTTACAATATGACAATAAGGTAATGGGTCATTCAACAAACCAACAGCAATTAATCCGGCAGGGTGAGCAATATCAGCAACTAAAATGGCACCTATCTTATCAGCTATTTCCCTCATCCGTTTATAATCCCAATCCCTTGAATAAGCCGAGGCCCCTGCAATAATCAATTTTGGTTTTTCAATCATGGCAATCTCTTCCATTCTGTCATAGTCAACTACACCAGTCTCTTTATCTACCTCATAAGCAACAGGTTTATACAGGATACCCGAACTGTTAACTGCTGAACCATGTGATAAATGACCACCATGCGACAAATCAAGGCCCATAAAAGTATCGCCCGGTTTCAAGCATGCAAGCATAACAGCCATGTTGGCCTGAGCACCCGAATGCGGTTGAACATTGGCCCATTCCGCTCCAAACAATTTCATCGCTCTGTCAATAGCCAGTTGCTCTGTTTCATCAACATGCTGACAGCCTCCGTAATATCGTTTTGTGGGATATCCTTCGGCATATTTATTCGTCATTACCGAACCCATAGCCTCTAATACCTGATTACTGACAAAATTTTCAGAAGCAATTAATTCAATACCGGTTAATTGGCGTTGCTTCTCTTTTTCAATGAACTCAAAAACTAATGTATCTCTTTTCATAACTAACTTTTTATTAACAAAATGGCTAAATCTTCCTTCACCCTTAAAGTCGAACACATGAACATACAATTAAAAAAAAACAGCTAATTTGTATGCGCGCACAAATTTATAAAATATTATTCGATCAGGTTCTGAAAATATTTTGAAAGATATAGAGTTATCTTTCAAAACACATGACTAGCCCACGACTTTAGTCGTGGGTTTCATAACAAAATATCGTACCTTTGTTATGCTTCCATAAAGCATCGATATCACAATGAAAAAAATAATCAATATATTATCATTCATCCTTTTCTCCTTTTCTATCCTGATGGGCCATTCACAATCCACGCCTGTTCCTGATTTAAGATGCATTTCAATTGAAAATGATTCGGTCACACTTACATGGGATACTTCCGGCTATAACACCACATCGATTGAGACTTATCATGTATACCGCTCATACGATGGAGTTGTTTTTATTAAAACCGATGTCGATACAATTTCTCACAATGCCATTTCATTTTCTTATCTGGAAGATAATGTCGGTGGGTCGAAAATTTACTACTTCATTCAGCTGATTGATACTTCCGGTTATTCCAAACCTTCCGATACATTATGTTCAATTTTTCTAAATGTGAATGGAAATCCCCCCGATTACTCGATAGCTACACTGAATTGGAATGCTCTCTCACCAGAACATTTTTGCACTTATGACATTTTCAGAAAAGACGAAACCACCAATTGGGTGTGGATTGGATCCACAGACAAATTAATTTATAAAGACACTATCGCATATCCCTACTGCAGTGAAACATTATTGCGGTATAAGATTGAGTGTACCGATCCCGTAATTGAGTGCATTTCATCCTCAAATGTCGATTCAGACCTGTTCCAGGATGGATTTCCTCCCGGGAATCTTCTTAGTATTGTTCAAATGGACACCGTTTCTGTTGCATTCAATGGAACAGTTGCCATCAGCTGGGACCCGGTGCAGGAAAACGACCTCAAAGAGTATATTATTTATCGAAAAGACGTATCTGGATTCCCTGAAATCGACAGACTTGCAGCTCCCGACACCTTTTACATTGATTACACATCAAATGCCGGATATCAGATTGAAACATATAGAGTAGCAGCAGTTGATCTATGTAACCTTACTGGCCTTGGAGGGTTTGACACTGCCTTTTTTAACACTATGTACCTCAATCCCGTCCAATTTGATTATTGTGATACAAGCATCTTACTGAGCTGGAACCCATATATCAATTTCGATCCGGTTGATGTTTACAAGATCTATGAAATCGATACCAGCACCTTGGAAATAAACCTTATTACGGAAACAAACAGTACATCATACACTTACACATCGAATTTTATTCCTGATTCAACCTATTGTTACTATATAAGGGCTTATGATAACAATAACCGCACTTCCTCATCGTGTATTCAATGCTTTTTTTCCAACCGCCCGGATCAACCCGATACATTAAACTTTAAAATTGCATCTGTTGACACGCTTACAAATGATGCTGTTTGGTTACAATATTTTGTCGATATCACAGCCTCTGGCACTCAAAGTATCATCCTCAGGAAAACAAATGCAGATGATGCCTATGATACGATACACAAAGAAGATATTAATTCCAGTGCTATCCTTTCCTTCACAGATAACAACGTTCAGCCATCGAGCCACGATTATTATTACAAAATTATTGTGCTGGATGATTGTAACAATGAAACCTG
>JAUXII010000328.1 GCA_030621075.1 Lentimicrobiaceae bacterium | reverse complement strand
ATAACATATCCAAAAATTAATACCTGGGCCACAGGGATACCAAACAGAACCATCAGGGTTCTGAAGTCCCTGAAAATGTGATAAAATTCCTTCTTGATAAATCCCAGAAATCGTTTCATCCGGTGAAAATATTAGTTTCGTGCAATTTTTAAAAAAACCTCTTCAATATTGACTGCATTAAAACGCTGTTTCAATAATTCCGGTTTATCCAATGCTGTGATCCTTCCATCGACCATAATAGAAATTCGTTCACAGTACTCCGCTTCGTCCATATAATGGGTGGTCACAAACACGGTGATCCCGGAAGAAGCAGTATCATAAATCATTTTCCAAAACTGCCGGCGGGTTACCGGATCAACGCCCGCAGTGGGCTCGTCAAGAAAAACGACTTTAGGCCTGTGCATGATAGCTACTGAGAATGCCAACTTTTGTTTCCACCCAAGCGGAAGGGCCCTGATAAGTATCTCTTTACTCTTATGAAATTTGAGGTTCTCCAATAAAAAGTTAGTTTGTTCTTTAATTTGTTTTCTTGACAAACCATAAATCCCGCCATAAAAAGTGAAATTCTCTCCAACCGTCAGGTCTTCATAAAGTGAAAATTTTTGGCTCATATACCCGATCCGCTTTTTAATTTCTTCCGGGTGGCGGGAAACATCAAAGCCGGCCACATGAACAAGCCCGGATGTAGGCCTGGACAGGCCACAAAGAATACGTAACGTTGTTGTTTTTCCTGCTCCATTAGCTCCCAGAAACCCAAAGATCTCCCCTTTTCTGACATCAAAGGTTAATTTGTCATTGGCAGTAAATGTTCCAAATTTCTTTACCAGATCTTTTACAACAATGATATTTGAGCCATCGTCTGTCATGGTGATTCAATATTCATCAGGTCCATGAAACAATCTTCAATACCCGGTTTAATTTTTTTTACTACAATATCTTTAAATCCTTTTGCTGTAAGAGCCTTCTGTAAATCTCCCGGATCTATTTCAACATCTTTCCGGGTTGTAAAATGAACATGATCGCCGAAAGGAATAACTCCCTGAATATCACTATTTTCTTGAAGATTTTCCATTAATAAATAGGGCTCAGAGGTATGGATTGAATACAACTTTTTGTTATACTTCCCGATAATTTTTTCAGGCTCATCGATATCAAGAAATCTTCCCTCCTGCATTAGTGCTACCCTTTCACACTTGAATGCCTCATCCATATAAGATGTGGAAACAATAATGCTTATCCCCCTATTTTTGAGCCTCTTTAGCATATCCCAGAACTCAATACGGGAAATAGCATCAACACCAGTGGTTGGTTCATCCAGAATAAGCAGTTCCGGTTCATGGATCAAAGCACAAGAAAGGGCAAGTTTTTGTTTCATCCCCCCGGAAAGCTTCCCGGCTAAACGATTTTTAAAGGGTTCCAATTGTTTATAAATATCCCTGATCAATTCATAGTTTTTAGAAATCGTAGTCCCAAAAACTGTTGCATAGAACTCCAGGTTTTCTTCAACGGAAAGGTCCTGATAAAGCGAAAACCTTCCGGGCATATAACCAATAAGGTTTCGAACTTTTTTATAGGCACTAACCACATCGTACCCTGCAACCGTGGCTTTCCCTTCATCGGGGAGTAAAAGTGTGGTAAGTATCCTGATCAGTGTGGTTTTGCCGGCGCCATCAGGGCCTATAATCCCAAAAAGTTCTCCTTTCTGAACAGCAAAGGAAACCCCATCAACAGCTTTAAGCCGATCAAATTTTTTGGAAATATTTTCCACCCATACTGCCGGCACAGTCATGTCATCGAATGCTATTCCTTAACCCTTGTCCATTCTGTCGTTCTGCCCAGACCCATCCAGGCCCTGCCAATATACCCTCGAATACACAAAAGGTCTCTTTGTCCCATGGTTATACGACATTTATAAGTACTGCCGTTTTTGGGATCATAAATTGTCCCGTCTTCCCAGATGTTCTCAC
>JAUXII010000098.1 GCA_030621075.1 Lentimicrobiaceae bacterium | reverse complement strand
GGTTTCGGTCCATTCTGTTCCATCAAAAGTGGCTGCCATAATTTTGTTATATGTAGAATCTGAAGTATTGCTGTTCATCCATGTGGCAATTGCCATATCTTCTTCAGGCGAAGCAATTTTCAGGTTAGTTTGAATTCCACTTCCGCTGTGAAGAACGGCAGGCTCTGAGATAAACCATAAATCATTATCCTTGTTCAGAATAGCATACCAAATATGCGAGCTATTTGAGTTGAAATCAGCTACCTGCCATATTATAATAGCCATATTTTCTGAAAGACATGCAATTAACGGGTTTGCTTTGGCAATTCCTGAAGCACTTAGTTCAGGAATATTGGTTATCATTTCCATTTGAAGCAGGCTATCGGTTTCTATGTCGTAAGAAGCAAACCAAATATCCTGTGACTCTAAAAAGGCATGTAATGCATTGTCGGGTTTTATCTGTAGAAATGTTTCACTTGTGTAGTGGGTTTGAGCCCAGCAAATAAGTACATTCCTGTCGTTTATCGCATCTGAAACAGGACTGTTAATTGCATGATTATTAGTTTCAACCCCGGATATGGATGAAAACTTTTTGTCCTCGTGTTTCATATATCTCGCTTTCAAACTTCTTTCACCATAAGTTTCCCCTCGCTCAAGCCATGTAAAAAGATTGTATTCATCAGATGAAACTATGGACGCCTGTGGATGTGAAAGTGGAATTTTATTGAACGTGGTTACCGGAACAATTTCTCCTGCCAGTTCCGGCCATGAGGATTGAGCCGGTATATGTATCGGTTTCTCCTCAGTTGTTTTATCAGGAGCAGGGAAACATTCTTTCATATCGTTACCCCAGATAGTGGTTGAGTAAAACATTTTTGGGCCCCAGATGGTTTTCTCGTACCATCCCCAGAAGATTTTTACCACAGCTTTTCCATAGGTCTGAAAACCAAAAGACTTTAAAAAGTGGGTTTCTAACTCCGGAATGCTTTTATATGACTGACCGAATCCGATAGGGAAGCTGGCATCAAGGGAAAAATCTGCTTCAACTAATCCCTTCCCCACTTTTAGGCCAATGGTAAACTCCAGGCCGAAAGTCCCTCCATAGAAATGAAATGAAGCACTTTTGTTGTAGTTAGGACTGGCAGGGTTGGCATTGACTTTTAAATTACCGTGTGACCCCCATTTTCCGGTTAAGGAATCAGTGATCAGGTTCAAGCGCCTTGAGAATTGATAGTTTCCTTTATAACTGATATCAAAAGTGGGTGTTACCATTGACTCCATATTCAGTTCCTCAATAATATGCAGGATCGATTTTATTCTCTCTTCTACTTCTGCCGCTTTACCTAATTTTGAGCTTATCTTACCATGCCAGTACATATTATAATTAGCAATGATATCGTTGGTGACGGGATGCAGGTAAAATTGGTTGTTTGTGGTGTCGATATTAATACTCAGGACTTTCTGAGCATCAGATCCCATGTTAATGAAGGATTGTTTGAACGTGGTAACCCCATTAAGGTGGAGTTTGTAATCAGGGACGACATATCGCAAAGGTGCATCTATTTCTGCAGATTTGATATGAGCTGATAATCCTCCGAAAAATGGAACGGATGAAGGAATACTCATAGCAGAAATAAAATCTTCAAATTTGTCTTCAATTGGAGATGTGATTTTAAAAGTTACCACTTCACCATTCTCAACTATATCTGAGAAGTTCTCGTCCGGCAAGAAGTCGAACCATCTGGGCCGGGTTCGGTGAATAATAATATGGAAAGGGCCCTGAGTCACCACGGGATCGGGGTCGTCACCAAGATAATATCTGATTTTCATATCCACATAAGGGGGAGGTAATGTAGCCATATTATAAACAAAATGCCAGGTAGAGTCAGTTTTTTTAGTGGCTGCACTATCAAGGATACATTCCCCATTGTATGCATATAAACTTACTATAACATGTTTCAAATCATTATAAACTTCCGTTTTAATGAAAATGGTATCAATTTGTGCCATGGTACCAAGGGCAATAGCCTGATCAAAAGGGCCAAAGTTTCCGCTTACTACAGGTGGTAAAATGCTTCGGGTAAATAGTGGTATGATGTTGAAAGTATCGATATATATGTTAGCACTGTAATCTTCATAGCCGTAGTTTAGCTTAAGGTAGCTGCCTGTTATTATTTCTCCCATATCAATAGAATGCGAGAATTGAGTTGTATCATGAGGGTAAAAATGTATAAGGGAGTCAAGGCAATACCCTTTGGGGTCAATAATATAAAGGGAGATTATATTGTTTGAGCATCCAGGGTTGTTGTAATTGGTCCAAAAGTTAAAGTTGTTTTTCACTATAGTGCCTTCATCAAAATAGCCTGTACCTTGCTCAAAGTTGTAAGTAACATCAAATCCTTCAACAGGGTTGTCGATTTTTATCCTTCCCAGTGGATTGTAGTAAATGCCGGTATCGGGGCTTGCTTCACAGTATGCTCTGACAAAGAAGTTATATTCACCTTCAGGATAATCCAGAATATTATCCGTCCAGGTAACACAGCTCATTTCATTTTGGTAGGACCACATCTTGTCGGATCCAATAAGTGTGGCATCAAAAAAACCATAGCAGGAATTATGGATAATGTTTCCCTGTCGCTCGTTGAGCTTATAATGAAAACCAAAACCATCAGGCGATACTGTCCGGTACATATTTCGGTTGATACTTTTGTAGTCCAGCATTTTCACCCAATGGGTAACTTCAGAAAAACTCCCCTGAAAGTATTCAGCAACAGCATCAGTCCCAGCCTTGCTTTCGTAGTTCTTGCCCATGTAAAAAGCACAAACCTGTAGATCATTCATTTCAATATCAGCTTCATCGGTAAGTGTTCCGTCAATATACAAACTGGTATTTGGAGAAGAACTGGAAGCATCATAGCAGGCTGCCAGATGGTGCCATTTCCCGTCGTTGAACTTATTTGATGCATTTAAACTTACTGTTGAAGATCCAACCGGCAGGATAAATTGAATTGCCCCATCAGTTTTCATTTTAATATATGTTTCGTTTAAATGGCGGCTTTTTCCTTCTGTCAGAGATGGTGCCGAGACTCCCGAGAAATATCCGGCCATTATCCCTCCCTTTGTTGTATTTGTTTTAAACCAGAAGGTTAGTGTGAATTCTGGTTGCAGCTGAACGCCATAAAACATAGTTTGGATATAGTTATCAGTCCCATTGAGTGTGAGTGAATTCTCCCACGGAGGTGAACTGCTTGTAAAACTTTTCGTATCAAATAGTTCCCCGTCTTTTTCCCAGCCCGCGATAATCTTTTTCGTGTTAACGGGCAGACTGCTTATGCTTACCGGATTAAATAAAATCCCGGTATCACAAATTGAAGGAATGCCTGCCTCAGAACTTGCATAGAAAATACCCCATCCGGTCCGGCACGTGGCAATGGGTTTAGGGGGGAGTATTGTGAGCTTGTAATCGGTAGAGAATGCAATATCACTGCCTGCTACTATTTCATCTATTCTCAGGATATCCGTGTTGGTTGGCAAGGCTTGTATATCATAGTAGATGTCGCATATTCCCGCTCCCGGTAAGGCAACACCTGAATCTATTACATTGTTCACATCATCAATAAAATAATATTTCACCGGGTAAGTATTTTTATTGCTTGATATGAAATGAAGTTTATCGTACGACAACTGAATGCCGGGATATTGGGGAATAAGGGTTGCACCATTATAGAGTTGTGCATTATTGCATCGGTAGCTGATGTCGTCTACTACATTGCCCTCACAGTTAAGATCATCAAAATTCCAATAACCGATCAGTTCGGGTTCCTGCATAATAGTTTTACCATAGATATTGCTTATCTCTTCAGCCGTCAGGGCTTTATTCCATATCCTGACCTCGTCCATAGCATTGATCAATGTAAGGTCAGAAGTTGTTTTTTTGTTTTCGGAATTGCAACCTCCCATAAGCAATGCCTGGGTTTTCAGGGCTTTTACAACATCGGAGATAATTCCTGCCAGGTAGCCTATGCTTTGCTTGTTTACGGTCGTAGGAATTAAATCTCCATTCAAATAAAAATACTTATCCGTAACATCAAAGCCGACCAGCGATATGTGATGCCATTCCGAAGCCCTCATTGTACTGTAACTGATATCTGCATAAGCGAGGTTTATTGAGGAATCATTGTACAAAGAGTTTAGGTTGAACCTGATCGCGGAACTGGTACCTTCTATTGATAATGACCAGGCCGAATCTACTTTCATGAATGCCATTTCTCCAAGGGGTCCAAACTCCAGCATATCAATGTCGGGTTTAATCCATGCTTCAATACTGTATTGGGAATTAACCAGGTCTAAGCTGTAGGATCCCTGTCTGCTATATCTTTGTCCACCGGGGAAATTGGTTGTTGCCATGTATTTAATACTGTCAACTAACAATGAGTGCCCACTGAGTTGATTTTGAAATGCCGGTTTAACTGAATCGATCAGGGTTATGCCGTCATCGCTTGTAACTCTGAGGATAGGTAACTGCGGCCTGGCTTTTAAAGTATGGAATGTTGACCAACCCTTATCGGGGCCGCCATTGCATTTAACAACTATTTTCAGAAACCCTGTATAAAGCGACAAATCATCCATTCTAACATTAGGGAAACTAGCTGAATCCAGATATTCGTTTTTCCCTGCATACACATGTAGCGAGTCAACTACTGTAGAATCAAGCAATGAAATATAAAAGGCCACTTCACCGGTACGCGGAGGGAGATTTTTGATTTTAAAGGTATTATTCAATTCGGGCACCGGCTGCCAAAGTGTATCATTTAGGTTATAATTATTGGTAAAAAACGGGCCCCAGCCTTCGGAAGCATTTACTTCAAGTGTATCGGGATATACGGTATACGCAATAAAATAATTGGCTGTACTATCTGTTCCATAATCAACTTTCACGTGAAGTCTGGGAGATAATGGCAAATTCAAACTATCGAGATAAACATACCAGTAAGCTGATTCCAGCGATTGCCCCTCAACATTGTGGGAATCACCAATCTGAATACTGTCGGAATCAATAAACCGGAAAGTAACCTTGTTTGTAGATTCAGGTAAACTATCAACCAAAAATAAATTTTCCTGAACGCTGCCTACATAATAAGGCCCGAACCCATATAATGATGTGATTTTTATTTGAGGCAACAAGATTGTATCCTGTGTCTGCTGGCAAAAGCCATTGTTAACAATTGAAAACAGGATGAAAATTGTAATCATGCCTGTATTCACCAGAAGGAGTATAAGCTTTTTCATGGTTAAAAATTTTTATTGGTTTATAAATGCATAAATAATATTTAATAATCCTGCAAAAATACGATGCTGAGGAGGAAAAAAGCAA
>JAUXII010000319.1 GCA_030621075.1 Lentimicrobiaceae bacterium | reverse complement strand
GCAAAACGCTTTACGGGCCGCTCAGAGATCATCGCATTTAAAAATGCTTATCACGGTGCAACGCATGGGGCATTAAGTGTAATGGGAGAGGAAAGGCTTAAACAGGCATTCCGTCCGCTATTACCCGATATCCGCTTTCTCGAATTTAATAATACAAAAGATCTCAATGCCATTACAACCAAAACTGCTTGTGTTATCGTAGAGCCAATTCAGGCTGAGGCCGGTATTATTCTGCCACAAGATGACTTCTTAAAAAAGCTCCGAAAAAAATGTAATCTAACAGGAACGCTACTTATTTTTGATGAGATTCAAATGGCTTTTGGGCGCACAGGAAAACTCTTTTGTTTTGAACATTATGATGTTGTTCCTGATATTCTTGCACTGGCCAAAGGAATGGGTGGTGGCATGCCTGTCGGTGCATTTATCTCTTCCCGGGAAATTATGCTCTCAATTTCCAACAATCCTGAGTTGGGGCATATCACTACTTTTGGCGGGCACCCGGTATGCTGCGCTGCAGGACTGGCAAACCTGAATGTATTAACTGAGGGTTCATTGATTGAACAAGCTCACACCAAAGGAGAAATATTTCACGAAGCACTTAGGAATCATCCATTAATAAAAAAAATACGATTCAAAGGGATGATGATGGCTGTAGAATTAGAAAATGAAGATGTTGCTAACAAACTCGTTCAACTTTTTGTTAAAAATGGAATTGTTGTTGACCAATTTCTGTTCAGGCCCCGGGCTTTCCGGATAGCACCGCCATTGATTATTACAGAAAAAGAAATTATGGAAACATGTGAAGTGATATTGAAATGCTTTAATGAACTGTTGTTGGCTGAAAGTTAGGGGGTAGCCTTGGAGCTGAACTCATGCCCCGATCAGATTTTATTGTACTTTTGCATAATGCCATAACGGCTAAAACAATGAACAGGAGATGGAGTGAATAAAAAAAATGAACTAATTATGAAAGCAAAAGCTGAGGCTTATATGAAAGAAGCCCTGAAACTTGCCAAAAGCAACATTGGAAATAGTAACGGGGGCCCTTTTGGCGCTGTTATCGTTAAAGATGGCAAGATCATCGCACAAGGGGCTAATGAAGTCACATCAACAAACGACCCAACTGCACATGCCGAGATCGTTGCGATAAGAAAAGCTTGTAAGATTTTAGGGACATTTCAGCTGGACGGATGTGAGATATACACAAGCTGCGAACCGTGCCCTATGTGCATGGGGGCCATTTATTGGGCCCGCCCGAAAAGGGTTTTCTTTGCTGGAAACCGGAAAGATGCCGAAAAGGCAGGCTTCGATGACTCCCATATCTATAATGAACTATCCCTACCGTTAGGTAGTCGTAAAATCCCCTTCAAACAAATCATGGCTGAAGAAGCACGAAAAATATTTAAAGAGTGGGGGAATGACGATAAGAAAGTAAATTATTAGTACGGGTTATTAAATTTATAAATCCTCAAATTTATTCTACTCCAGGGAGTTGAAATAGGAAATAACCTGAATAACGTCCGCCAGTTTTTTCATCTTCAGGTGCTTTTCTTTAATAAACTTGCAAATTGCATCGGATTTCTCTTCCAATGCCTTGACAATACACTTTTTGTTACACAACACCTGAAAAGCAGCAGCAGTACCTTTTCTTATATAATAGGTCTCCTTCAAAATATATTTATCAGGATCTTCAGCAGTGCTTGTAGATTTTAAGCTGATCAATTGATGTGTGATCTCCCTTCTTAAAAGTAATTGGCAATCTCCAGTATTAAGAACCTCGAAATAGCCTTTATTTACTTTGTCATGGCTAACATATTCTGAAAAGATAAACTGTTTATCATCAAAGAAGAGTGATGAAATTTCTTCTGGTATAGCAACAGCTAAGGTGTCAGCATCACTTATATACTGCATTTGCTGGGCAAAAATATTATACCTGAATTTTCCTTCTATTTCCCCGGCATTATTGGCCAGTAACATTTCCCCTTCCTTCCATTCTTCCTCCAGAAAAATATTATCTATAAATTTTCCCGTTTTGTAGGTGCCGAAAACTCCACCTCCTCCCAAATCGGCATTGAAAGTCTGCGCATCAGCATCAGGAACTTCTTTGGATTGATCTACTATTCCCCTTTTCCCTTCTACCTGTCCAAAACTTATTGTTGCAAGCAAAAAAAGGAATAATAATACCAGCTTGCAAAAGATATCATACGTTTTCATGACTAACTATTTTTTCCAC
>JAUXII010000028.1 GCA_030621075.1 Lentimicrobiaceae bacterium | reverse complement strand
TTTCTCATTTCTAATTTAAAGTTTTAATTTGTTATTTTTATTCCTCTCAGCAGTCTCTACACTTTTAATGAATATTGCAATAAGTTCCTTGCTTTCATTAATGGTATTTTCCAATTCTGATGAGGAATCATATATTGATTTCTTTAATATTAGTTTCAAACATACTTTACTCTCCTTTAGCTCTTTAAGTACAACTCTCATTTTATGAATAAAATCCTTTAACGATTCTGCTCCTTGTGCTTCACCATAATTCAATGCGACAGAAGTTGAAGATCGAAGTAATTGAGATGATAAATGATTAACAAATCTATCTTGTGGCAATTTGTCAATAATACCACTAACCCTGATTGAAAAATCAATAAGACGATCCTCTAAATCAAAATTCTTTGGTTTATTCATATTTGTATCTATTTATGATTAATCCAAAAAAACAAATTTTGTGACCCTTGTTAAAAGATTTAATTTGTTTTTGTCAAGTGTCATTGATTTATCCGAAATGATAAATCAGGAATTCTAATGAGAAATGATAAATTAGAAATATTAATGAGAAGTAACCAATAACAAATAATAAATTAGAAAGTCTTGCATATATTTGGGGTATCCAATTGTTTAAAACAGGAAACAGGTCCCATGGGATTTATGAAGGACGAAACACCACCAGGCACCTATTCACCTTGCTGTTAAATTTCCTTATGGACAATACCGAGCCGTGTGGAAAGTAAAAATATTATTTGATGTTACTCGGCAGGGTAGATCCTGGCGGCATAACCACCGCCCGGCACCATCTTAATTTTGAGACGATCGGTATTGGTTACTTTCTTAACTGTTTTTTTGAAATCTTCAGCAAACCGGTCTGCATTAACACCGTCCTGCCAGATCTCCACAGTATAATCTCCTTCAGGAAGGAAAGATAAATCAATTTTAAAATCACGAGGAGACCAATCGGTCATGCCTCCGATATACCATTCTTTTCCATCTCTTCGTGCCACAATGATATAATCGGCCACTCTGGCTTTGAGAACCCGGGTATCATCCCACTCAACCGGAACAGCTGAAAGAAATTCCATACACACTGGTTCGCTCAGGTAATTAGAAGGATTGTCGGCAAGCATTTGCAAAGGACTTTCATAAACAACATACATGGCGAGCTGGTGACAACGAGTTCCCTGACTCATCGGACGTGAAAAAATTGCCTGGAAATTATTTTCTTGCGCATTTACCATCGCCCCCGGTGTATAATCCATTGGGCCAGCCACCATCCTAATAAAGGGAAGGGTGACATCATGCTCAGGCGTGATAACATTGCTCCATTTGTTCCATTCAAGCCCCCTCAGCCCTTCCCTGGTAAGCACGTTGGGATATGCTCGTCTCAGGCCCGATGGTTTATAGGCGCCATGAAAATCGATCACCAATTTACGTTTCGCTGCTTCGTGGGCAATTTTATAATAATATTCGACCATCTCCTGATCATCGCGTTGCATAAAGTCTACCTTCAGGCCACTGACACCCCATTTTTCAAACAGGTCCATGGCCTCCACAAGCTGATCATCAAGGGTTTTCCATATAACCCAAAGGATGATTCCAACATTTTTCTCTTTTCCATAAGAAATTAACCCCTCAATATCGATATCCGGATTAACATCAAGCAGATCACCCAGCTCATACCACCCTTCATCCAAAATAATATACTCAATACCATATTTCGAGGCAAAATCAATATAATACTTATAGGTTTCTGTATTGATCCCGGCCCGAAAATCCACATCATAAACATTATTGCTGTTCCACCAGTCCCAAGCAACCTTTCCCGGCCTGATCCATGATGGGTCGTTTATTTGCAAAGGGCTTGCCAGCATCCATGTTAGCTGGTTGGTAATCAGCTCTCCATCACTATCGGCTATGGCCATAATTCGCCAGGGAAATGTTCTGCTTCCACCTGTTTTGGTAAGATAATCAGCATATTCAGTGACTTCTACATCCCTGTCGCCGGTTTGTTTTGTCTTTAGAGGGTAACCCGGAAAAATTGCTGAAAGTGAATTGCCACCATTAGCCATCAACCACATTCCGGGATACTCCTTCAGATCAGATTCAGTGATAAGGATTTTAGTTCCATTAGAAGCTTCAATCAGGGCAGGCAGGCTGCAAAAATTCCCGGCGGGAATGTCACCAACGAGCTGATACTTGTATTCTCTTTCATTATGAGAAAAAAAGCTTTCCTCTTCGGGAAAATAAATGAAATAATTACGAGGAAGGTTAATGGTAAACATTTCTAACCCAACTTTTATGTTCTCATCAAATTTTGTAGTGAACCGATAAGCAACACCTTCATTATAAGCTCTGAAAGTAAGCGAAAAGTTGCCCAAAAAATGAATCAAAAGTTCGTTACAATGTTCAAAAATCAGGTTGCTCTTTTGCCTCACCACCGGAAAATGTTCCTGTTGAATGGTTTTACGAATGGCCTTTTCAACTTCAGCATAATCTCCAAGCACACCGATATCATTAAGCGTCATGGAAATGACTGAAGGAGAAATAATTTCCTCACCATTTCTGATAACTGAGAATTGAATATCTTCTTTTATTACTATTTTAATAACCGTTCTGCCATCCGGCGAGGATAGTCTATACGCCTCACTGGCAAAGAGATGATGGCTAAAAGCAATGATAATGAATAATAATACTTGCTTCAAAGGAATGTATAATGGGTTTTTCATCTTGTTGATATTTGTTGCTGCCTGTTGGTTAAATCTCCCTGGATGCTACGTGCCAAAATCCGTGGTGAAAGATACGAAAATAATCACTACTTTTGTTTAAGATTACCTGATAATTTATTTATGACAGGAGATAAAAACCATAAGGGATCTTCACTTAAAGTTAACAAAGGTGTTGAACAACCTTCTTCTGTGAGCGAAGAAGCACTGCAGCGCTATAAAAACATCAAACAAAAACCGCTTATCATTGATAACTATATCGAAGGGATCAGGTCGGGTGATCGCACCATCCTCAGTAAAGCCATTACCCTGATTGAAAGCTCACTCCCTGATCATCAGGCAACAGCACAGGAGATTATTGAACGATGTGTGCCTTTTTCCGGTAATTCAATCCGGATAGGCATCACAGGTGTCCCCGGTGTTGGAAAAAGTACGTTTATTGAAGCATTAGGCACACACATAACCAAAAAAGGAGATAAACTGGCTGTTCTGACGATCGATCCAAGCAGCCAACGGTCAAAAGGAAGTATCCTGGGTGATAAAACGCGCATGGAACTTTTATCAACTGATCCTAACGCATTTATCAGGCCATCACCCTCATCAGGATCTTTGGGTGGAGTAGCCCGAAAAACCCGTGAGGCGATCATACTTTGTGAGGCAGCCGGTTATGATGTTATTATCATTGAAACAGTTGGTGTGGGGCAGTCTGAAACAGCTGTACATTCAATGGTCGATTTTTTCCTGCTCCTCATGCTGGCCGGAGCCGGTGACGAACTTCAAGGCATCAAAAGAGGTATTATCGAAATGGCAGATGCCATATTCATTAATAAAGCTGACGGCGATAACCTTGAAAAGGCTAATATAGCCAGCCAGGTATATAAAAACGCACTCCACCTGTTACCGCCTGCTGAATCAGGGTGGAACCCAATGGTAGATGTTTGCTCGGCAGTTGCCGGAACCGGAATTTCCAATGCATGGAATATTATTCTCAAATACAGAGATCTAACAAAAGGCAACGGGTACTTTGACAGAAAAAGAATGCTGCAATTGAAACAATCTATGTTGGAAACTATTAACCGGCAGCTAAACGAAAATTTCTATAATACTTCTGTTATCCAGGCTACATTACCTGAAATAGAAAAACAGTTATTTCAATCACAAATCACCTCTTTTGCCGGAGCCAAAAAACTTATCGACATTTACATCAAAAAACTTAAAGAACAGGATGGCTAAACCGGGTTCTAACGTAATCATAATGCTCGCTAACGCGTAAACTCGAAGTGGAAGGGCCGGTACGAATATAAAACTTTTCTTCATTATTATCTTCAAGATAAGCAGGGGTATTTGCCGGCTTCACATCAATTCGAAGTACTTTCATTCTATCAATCACATCAACATAACAATCGACAAAACTCATATGTTGCATACTTATCCGATCGTTGACCATCTTCGTAAAATGTAACAGGATCTTGTCGTCATTGGGAAATTTATCATTCTCGAGCCCTAAAATTTCACCTTGATCATTCACACCAATAAGCAGTGTGCCACCATCAGTATTTAAAAAAGCAGCGACAGTTTTAAGCGCAGCATGCTCAATTTCTTTACCGTTCTTTTTTGTATAAAGATTATACCTCAATGTTGATTTGAATTCAACCGTATCACTCTCTCCTTCCTTTATCAATTCGCTTGTTGTTGTAAGCTCTTTAGGCCGTAGATAGCTTGTAACTTTAACAGCCAGCTGCCTGAATATTTTGAAAGCCGTTTCAGGAGAAATTATGGCCCTGTTAATGAGGTCATTCTCCTCAATACACAATAAAACAGACTCTTTCGTTGCCTTAACACTTCCGGTGCGGATACTTCCGTTAATCAAAGCGATTTCTCCAAACAGATCACCAACTTCATAATTTACTACTGGCCGGCCTGACAAAAAAAGTGATAATTCCCCATTCTCTACGATAAACAACTTCTGGCCAGGGTCATTCTCCGAAAAAACAAATGTCCCTTTTTCAAACTTTTGGCGACACATGATTTTTACGATTTCCTGTAGCTCTTCATTGGATAAGGTCTTGAAAATATCAACAGATTTGAGCAAATTAGTGGTTGGCTCACTCATTAATATATTTTTCATACATAAAAATTTAAAACACAAAATCTAAATAAAAATACCTATGTAAGATTTAGATAACAGACAAAAATATAAAGATTAAAGTTGATGAGGTGGAAATTTCTTACATTTGCCTTCCAAAATTAAATATTCCTTTAAAAAATTTATAACGATGGACCGCAATATAGAGTTAAGCCCCAACCCCCTTGTACAATACATAGATAAACCCGCAGTTGATTTCACCAAAGCTGATATCATCCGGTATATAGAAGATAACGGCATTGAGATGGTTAATTTTCGATATGTTGGAGGTGATGGCAGGTTAAAAGAACTAAATTTTGTGATTAACAGCCTCCAACAGCTTGACAATATTCTATCAGGTGGTGAGCGCGTGGATGGCTCCAGTCTTTTCGCGGTTATTGAGACAGGGTCGAGCGACAGATATGTTATTCCGCGGTTTCGAACGGCTTTCCTGAATCCTTTTAGTGAAATACCAACGCTTGATATTTTATGCTCTTTTTATAATAAATATGGTGATCCATGGCAGAATGCACCTGAAAACATCCTCCATCAGGCACACACTGCATTAACAAAACAGACCGGATATACTATGGAAGCTATGGGGGAGCTTGAATATTATGTTCTTAGTAAACACGATGACCTGTATGGTACCAGCGACCAGCGTGGATATCATGAGGCAGAACCTTTTTCTAAATTTGGAGAGTTTAGAAAAGAGGCAATGCTGGCTATTGCCCAGGCCGGAGGTGATGTTAAGTATGGACACTCTGAAGTGGGTAACTTTAGCCTTGAGGGATATATTTATGAACAAAATGAGATTGAATTAAACCCTGTTAACCTTGAAGATGCAGCTGATCAGCTGGTAATCGCCAAATGGATATTACGTACCCTGGCCTCCAGGTATGGATTTACAGTGACATTCTCTCCGAAAATTACTGTTGGTAAAGCCGGTAGTGGGTTACATATCCATGCACGCCTTATGAAAGATGGCAAGAATATGCTTATTAAAGATGGTAATCTGAGCAATGTTGCTTTAAAAATGATTTCAGGCTGGATTGACCTTGCCCCTTCTCTAACAGCATTTGGCAATACAAACCCAACATCCTATTTCCGTCTCGTTCCTCACCAGGAAGCTCCCACAAACATTTCATGGGGCGACAGCAACCGATCTGTTCTTGTCAGGGTACCGCTGGGTTGGAGAAATAATATAAATATGAGCAAAAAAACCAATCCGCTGGAAAAAGATGCCCAGGTTAATTTTTCTGAGAAACAAACCATTGAATTCCGTAGCCCTGATGGCTCAGCAGATGTTTATCTTTTACTTGCCGGATTGGCTGTCGCTGCCCGTCATGGGTTTGAAATGGAAAACGCACTGGATCTGGCAAAAGAAACATACGTAGATGGTGATATTTTTCAGAAAAAAAACTCAGATATAGCAAATAAATTGGCAATATTACCATCCTCCTGCTGGGAGTCGGCTGTCGCACTCCAAAAACAAAAAGAGACCTACCTGAAACACAATGTTTTCTCAAAAGAAGTCATTGATTTTTTTATTAACAACTTGAAAAATTATAATGACCAAAGCATCAGAGAGCTTCTAAGTTTTAACCAGGAAGAGCTTCCTAACCTGGTTAATCAGTTTTTTCACTGTGGTTGATGGGCCGTCAGCCTTCAACTATCTATGTATCAATCCTTTTCGATACAGTCATCAAACAAAAAAAAAATTCAATTTCAAGGGGAACGATTTTGCCTTTTTTGGATTAACAGAAGAAGAAGGAACCCGGAGCTCGAGATCCAGGAGAAAAGGCGGAAACTGAAAAGCCTTAAAAGAGTAGGTGATTTTAAATGAGGAGGAAAAATGAAAAAGAATGTTGTTCTGATTGCACTAATCTTATTGGGGTTTATGGCTGGAAATACACAGGCCTCGCCAAATAACACGGAGAAACTAAATTTTTCGGAAGGGATTCCGATCAGGATCTGTATCACTTTCGAAATAGGCAGGCCTAAAAAGAACTGCGAATTTGGATTGGGAATCTGTAAGTTTAATATTTCATTCGACAATGGGATAAAAAGTAACCTGGCTGTAAACGAAGCCGTGGCAGATGTCTACTTTGATGAAAGCGATCATTTTGTTGCTGAATTCAAAAAGAATCTTTTACGTGATGAAACGCTTGATTCATATTTTAACAATGTATTCGTTGTTGAGGAGCAAATTGATATTCCTCAGGATGTGATGGATGCTTTAGAACGTGGAGGAAGGTATACCATCGAAGCAGGCCGGTATATTGTTGAAGATAATGGAGATGTCATTACGGTTCGTTTCTGATGCTGATTATGGGAGGGGGTGTACCACGCACCTCTTCCTTTTACCTGACAATACTATGAAAAAATATTTGACATACATATTCTTAACGATATTGTTAATCGTTTTCTCATCATGTACCCGAATAATGTTGAAGATGCAAGGCGGGCACTTACCGAGAATTGAAAATGCAGAAACCATTCAAAGTGCCCTTGAAAAATACAATCTTTCTGATAGCAATAATTTTATCATATGCGACAGTTCGTCCTATTTTAAAATCCTGAAGGAGATCACATCGCTGCCGGAAATTATGTTTTTTAACGACCTAGGAGAAAAAATGGAAATCAGAAAACATGGTACATGTAATGCAGGTGTAAATGTGCTAATTGATTCAATCCAGGATTATGCTATACCAGATACATCAAATTATTCGCCGTTTCATCAGATTGATAGTTTATTGTATCATTTGCGAGCATTGGAAGGTGAACCGGTTAACAAAAGTACCCTAAAGGAAGCAGACTATATTGTAGTAATATTTTGGGCAAAATTCATTGGAAAATTAAATAGAACAAAGGTTAAACAATGGGAGCTTGCCTTACAAGCAAAAAATAATCTGAAGATT
>JAUXII010000199.1 GCA_030621075.1 Lentimicrobiaceae bacterium | reverse complement strand
TCATAGGATTCGTAAAATTTATCATTCTAATTCCAGTTTGGGCAGTTTTGGGATTTTCAATGTTCAAACTATCAGAGGTGTCTTCTTTTAATGACGAAATACCTTTTGATGCGATAGCTTCTATATTTGGATTGATATTCTTCACCGCCTTTATTTCTATTGTTATTACCTGGCTTTATTTTGCTCTCCTGGAGTCTTCCTCAAAACAAGGAACCCTCGGAAAAATGGCATTAGGAATTAAGGTAACCGACTTAAATGGAAATCGAATTTCTTTTCTTCGTGCTACCGGAAGGTATTTTGGCAAAATACTGTCGGGGATGATTTTTATGGTAGGTTATATCATGGCCGGACTTACTGAAAAAAAGCAGGCCCTACATGATATGCTTGCCAGTTGTTTGGTAATAAAAGTTGATTAAAATATAAAACCACAGCACGCAGTACAACCGACTGCCTACTGTCTACTGCCTACTGTCTACTGTCTACTGCCTACTGCCTACTGTCTACTGTCAACTGAGTTTCACTTTTCTTACGGCATCAATAATTGTCCCATCAACCCATTTAATAACCGCCACTAATTCATCATCTAACTCTGGTTTTGGAGGCACACCGCATATCTTTTCTGCTTCGTCCTTTAATTCCTCTATCGTTTTAACAGGAAGGTCGGTATTTTTTAACTTTTCAATCAAATCCTTTCTTAACGGATTGATGGCAATACCCCTTTCGGTAACGATCACATCAATCAATTCACCCGGCCCGCAAATAGTGGTTACTTCATCCTTAATAACAGGAATACGGTCTCTAAAGAGGGGAATAGGCAGGATAGTACACTTAGAGAATAAACAATTTTGCCATCCACCCATGCCATGAAGCAGATATCCATCAGAGTGTGTAACTACGTTCGCATTAAAATTAATATCCACCTCTGTTGCGCCAAGGATGACTACATCTACCATGGTGGAAAAATTTCCTTTCCCGTGATAGTTATAACTTGTAAAGGGGCTTGTATTCACATGACCAGGATTTTCGCGCATCGACCGAACACCTTCCAAATCAAAGGTTTGGCCATCAAGAATATAATCAACCAATCCATCTTCAAGCATCTGAACCGGATATTTATTGCTTCCGGCTCTGATAAACCTGGCTTTAACACCTCTTTCTCTCATCAGATCAGCAAAATAATTACCTATCGACAATGCTGTTCCTCCTGCACCAGCCTGGTAAGAGAATCCATCTTTGATTATTCCTGCCTGATCACAAAATTTGGCAGTCATTTCTGCCATCAATAACCTATCAGGGCTTTTTGTAATACGTGTTGTTCCTGAAATGATCTTTTCAGGTATTCCGACCTGATCAACTTTTACAGTATAATCAACATAATTTCCATGTATTTGCCAAGGAATACATGGAAATGGCACCAGGTTATCAGTCACAACAATCACTCTATCAGCGTATTGTGAATCAGCTAATGCAAAACCTAACAGCCCGCAAGCTGCTGGTCCGTTAACGCCGTTGGCATTACCAAAAGCATCGGCTGAAGGGGCTGCGATCACAGCGATATCAATGTGCACATCACCATCCTGCACAGCCTGGTACCTTCCTCCGTGAGATCGCAAAACACCCATTCCTTTCATATTACCTTCTGAACAGAATTTGCCAAGAGGGCCATTCATACTTCCTTCTATTCTATTAATGGTACCATCTTCTAAATATTGAATAAGATGTTCATGGCAGGGAAAAGATGCTGATGGATACCATCTCAGGCCTTTTACACCCAGATCGTGTGCGATGTCAAAAATTTGATTAGCGATAAGGTCTCCATTCCTGAAATGATGATGGGTCGAAATGGTCATTCCATCCTTTAAACCACTTTTCACAAGTGCCTCCCTTAGCGACTCAACTAATTTATTACCATCGTCGGGGTAGTCAGCACAAGTAGCAATAAGTGGAGCTGCTTTCCGTCCTGTAGGCCTGAATTTTCCAACTCCCTGAAACGGAACATGCTCTCTGCCATTTATGATAGTAGGAACCATTCGTCCTACTGCATTTCGTTCTAATTTATCGTACTTTTTCATCATTATTTTTCATCCCTCCAGTTTTTTGATAATTTGCCCATATTTACAGCCAAATTAATGGTGTTTTGAGCTCTTTTAACAACAGGTGCATCAATCATTTTTGTTCCGAGCGAAACAACGCCCAACCCTTTTTCCTGTGCCTCCATAAAAGCATTAACAATTTTTTTTGCTTTATCTATCTCTTTTTGTTGAGGTGCAAAATTATCGTGAATAACCCTAATCTGCCTTGGATGGATACACCCCATGCCATCAAAACCCAACGCTTTTGATCTAAGAACGTTTTCTTTCAATGCTTCCATATCGCTAACATCGGAAAATACGGAATCGATTGGCTGAATTCCGGCTGCACGGCATGCCACCACTACCCTGCTTCGCGCAAAAAATGACTCTGTTCCTTCATTTGTTCTGCTTGTCCCCAAATCAGCGGTATAATCCTCCAGCCCAATAGCCAATGAAACAACATTTTCAGCTGCCATTGCAATCTCATATGCATTGATAACACCAAGAGCGCTTTCAATAATAGGCATCAACCAAATATCTCCTTTAACAGCAGATTTTTCTTTAATTGCTTCAATACGTTCATTCACCTGGTGAATCTGCTTCGCATGTTCACATTTCGGTACCAGGATAAGATTGACATTGTGAGGAACGATAAACGCAAGATCGTCAAGGCCAGCAGGTACCTGATTAATCCTCACCATTCGTTCAGCGCCATAAAAATCAAGTTGACGTAATGCATTCCTGACCAAAAAACGTGCTTCCTGCTTCTTATCAGGTGCAACAGCATCTTCCAGGTCGAGAATAACCCCATCAGGCTTATGAATACCTGCATTGATCATTAAGCTGGGCGTATTGCCTGGAAGATACAACCTGGAAAAACGATTTTGATCATTCGTTGTCTGGTAGCGGTTTTCTTCAATCAACAGAGGCAAATATTCCTTGTCGCTCTTTACCAAGGCCTTAATCGCCGCTTCAAGGCGGGCAGCCAAAACAAATGGCAGCGATCCGGAATCCTCAATATGCAAACTACAATGCTCAATATTGAAAAAATCCAGTATTGATTCGGTATCTTTGATAATAATATCCCCAAAAAGTGCTTTCACCTTACTTTCTAGCCTGATTTGTCGCCCACCGGTTTCTTCCAATGACAAGGTAATGAAACAATCAGAACGGACCCGGGGCCCTTTATTTCCTATTTGAACATTTTTTTTCAATTCTTTTTTTTTTAAATTATTTTCAAAAGTTTCCTAATCCAAAAACAAGTCTTCAAATTTATAACAAAACTTAAAATTCATTAATTAAAATATGAAAAAAATCCGATAAAAAATAAAATTAAAAGAATCTCTTCGCGTATTAATAAAAATGATTAATTTTGCATTTATTTTCTAATTTTCATTAACACTAACAAAATCAAATCATTATGAAAAGAATTTTTTATTTGACAGCAATTATTCTATTAGCTGGTGCAACTTTTATGACATCGTGTAATAAGGATGAAGATGAAGATG
>JAUXII010000250.1 GCA_030621075.1 Lentimicrobiaceae bacterium | reverse complement strand
CTATTTGGATCGACAGCGTTCAAGGTTCGATGATTTTTATTATTCGAATTTAACTTCAAAGAAAAGGGGTCTTCATACTTACCTAAATAAAATTTATCCAATACATTATCAAACGAAATTTTTTTTTCATATGAAAAAGTTTGGTTTACTTGTTGCCATTTGCCAGAAAGTAAAAAGCAATAGCTCCGGTTAGCAAGCAGATAGCAAAGCTATTAGTCAGCCCGATGGGTAAAAATGTTAAGATCTGATACGCTGCAACCAGGATCAGAAAAATGGAAGAAACAACGGTTAACGTGGGCTTTCTGAAAAATCCTCCAACAAATAGAAGCACACTAAACAAAATGGAAACAAGGGCAATATAAAAGATTATGCTTCTCATGTTCAGTGCCTGAAGCACATAAAAATAATTAACCAGGGCGAATAGAACTATCCCAATCCGCATTAACCATGTGGAAATTGGGTGAAAAAATTTTACAGGATTCATAAGAAATAATTATTTGGTTATTCGACAAAATTAGGAGTTTTTAAATTTATATTGAGTTTAAATTGAAGGATGCTTCTTCCTGCAGCTTGCTGCGAGGACTTTGATTCATTAAAAAATTGTTTGTTTGGATAATGTATATTAATTCATTATATTTGTCTTTCTATTAGAACATTAAGTAAAATGCCATGAAAAAATTAGTAACCCTTTTGCTGATGGTTGGGTTTATCGTCAGCTGCTCGTATGTAGCAGATGCTCAGATCAATTTAGGCAAGAAAATTAAGAAGGCGGTCAATAAAAAAACCGATGAAAAAGTTGATAAGGCCATAGAAAAAAAGGTTGATGATGCGTTTGATGTAAACAAGGATGATAAAGATGCTGAAAAACAACCTGCTGAGGAGCAGAAATTACCGGATGCTGAACTTGACAAAAGCGAACAAAAACCTTCTGATCAGGAAGGGGAAAAAGCCACTTCTCCAACCTTGTACTGGGCTAAATATGATTTTGTGCCTGGTGATAAAGTTGTTTTTGAAGATAACTTGATTGGCGAGGAAAACGGCGAATTCCCTTCCAGGTGGGATTTGCAATATGGAAATGTTGAAATTGCACAATTTGGAGGAGAAAATGTCATCATGTTTATGTCTGGTTCAAGCTGTATAATACCTTATTTAAAAAATCCTGAGCAGGATTACCTGCCCGATATTTTCACCATTGAATTTGATGTTTATTACGATGTTGAACCACATTCGGCAAAATATTTCGTGTCTTTGTATGATAAGAAAAACCAAAGAGGTACTGGTCAATCTTTAAAAAATATTAAGTTATTCCCAGGTGGAATTCAGTTCGATGGTTCCGATAACCTTGTTTCTGGAGGCGACGGACTTTGGTACAATAGAAAAAAACCCTTTTGGAGACATATTTCAATAGGATTCAACATTCGTTCATTGAAAGTGTATTACGACGATGTTAGGATGTTAAATATTCCTCACCTTGGATTTAATCCAACCGGATTGTCCGTTTCAATAATTAATACAAACCCTGTTAATTTCTATATGAAAAATATACGGATTGCTGAAGGCGGGCAAAAACTTTACGATAAATTCCTACAGGATGGCAAAATTGTAACCAACGCAATTCGTTTCGATGTAAACAAAATCACCATTAAGCCCGAGTCCATGGGTGCTATCAATTTGATTTATAAAATTCTGAACGACAACCCTGATTTAAAATTTAGCGTTGAAGGGCACACCGACAGCGATGGCGACGAAGCTCTAAATCAAACCCTTTCAGAAGGTAGGGCAGAAGCCATTATGAATAAACTTATAGAGATGGGCATTTCGGGTGACCGGTTAAGTTTTAAAGGATTTGGTGAAAGCAAGCCCATTGCCGAAAATGCCACTGCCGAAGGAAAAGCCAATAACAGACGTGTAGAGTTTGTTAAGATGTAATACCGGAGTGCAGGCTTTTTTTCTATAGCTGAAAATCCATCCAAATAAGCATATGATCGGAGGCAGCATTGTTTTTGATGAGATAATATTCAGGATCATCAGAGGATGGCCAGAAAACACCACTTTCAATTACTTCAATGTTTTTCGAGGGCAATAAATAATCTATTCGAAGCCCCCAGACTGATGTGTCGTGCATGGGGTTTCCTGCATTATCGCCCTCTTTCCTCGGTTTGGCTTTCGCTTTTTCTTCACTCCCCTTGCTTGATGGCACAAACATCCCGAGGCTGGCTTCCTGATGAACAGCGGGATGCTCTAATAACTGCTGGATTGTGTGATTGTAACTGTCGCCATCTACCGGATCGGCATTCAAATCACCCATGATCATAAAATATTCTCCCTTAATCCCGCCAAAACTACGCTTGTCATCATATACATATCGGGCATTGTCACCCCCTGAGATATAGTCAGCCCATAACCTGATCTCATCATGATTCCGACGGCCATTTTTATCTTCCGGCCCGTCAAAAACAGGTGGAGTAGGATGGGAAATCAGTAAATGAATGGTTCCACCGGGGATGGCTATGGGAACATCTGCGTGGTTTTTGGAGGAAAGCCTGAATTGCTCTTTTTCTTCATCCGTGTAATAATCAGTGCTATCGGCATAAGCCGGCCATAAAGCTCCCGGCATATCCTTCCACAAAAAACGTTGAAAGGTTCTTATTTCTTCCCTGTTAATGGGATACTTCGATAGTAAGGCGAAAGCATACTGCCCAGGGAACCTGCCGAAACCAAAAGCATCATTAGGGCCTTCTACTTTACCATCATTATTAAAGTCAAGGCCGGAAGCCACACCCGTATTGGAGGGAAATACCATTGAATACTCATACACAACAGGCTCTTTCCCATTCTGACTAATGCTCAGATAATTTTTCTGAAATAATGTTAAGCCTTTTCCCGCTGAGTCATAATCAAATTCTATTAGTGTAATGATATCAGGCCTGACAGTTTGAATGATCTCTGCAATATTTCGTGCTTGCTGATTATCCACAGAAGAAAGCTCCTTAATAAGCCCTCCTTCTTCATTGCGGAACAAT
>JAUXII010000009.1 GCA_030621075.1 Lentimicrobiaceae bacterium | reverse complement strand
TTGTTTCGGTTTCCTCAGGTAAGCATCATTCTCTAAATCCCTTAAAAACTGCAAAGTTAAGAATCAATTTTTTTCTTTCCTGACTCTTCTTTCTTCTTTTACCCTTTTTATTCTGTCTTCAACACTTTTGTAATCAGGATATTCAAGTTTATCATAAAACTCTTGTGTTGGCCTGGTTTTTAAAAAGGATTCCCAATAGGCTCCTTTTGTCATAGAGACAAAATGAATCGCATTATGTTTGTATTGTTTTGTTTGAAATAAATTAAACCATACTAAAACCGCAAACAAGGCCAGGAACATAATTCTCAGGTAGACTTTTTCCTTTAAAAACCACTGCACAAATGCTGCAATAGGAAAGGCGAGAATACCGTATGAATCAACAAAAGCCCGCAGTCCAAAACCTCCCCCATACCACCAGAAGCACCATGATGAAAGCAGGTATATATTGAGGAGGGTAAAAATGAGGACCGGCCAAAATAATTCCTGGTTTTGTTTATATAAAAATGGTGTTCCTATCAAAGAAAAAATCATAATCGGGGTATACAAAAGCCAACCTTTACGATAGCTGAACAATACATTTATAACCTCCGGATCGTTAAAAAAGAACATAGCTCTTTCCTGGTAAGAAAAGTAGAAATATGAACCCGTTATCTCTTTCCAATAAAGAAACTGGGGCACCCAAACAAGGAAAAAAACAAAGATCATTAGTGCAATTTTCCAATAAGATTTTAAAAGAAAAACTATTCTATCTAAAAAGCCATTCCACGATGAAAAACCCCACAACAAAAAGAGAACGATCACCAATACATTTGTTGGCCTGATAAGAACAATCATTCCGGTAATAAATCCTAACAGAACAGTTCTGAGAATGGCCGGTTTTTCAAGCCATTTAACCATATTATAGATAAAAAAGACGATAAAAGAAAAATTATACGAATGAGTCATCGTGGCTTCTTTACTCGAATAATACAGGAGGTTTGTCCCAATAACCACTACAAAAAGGGCAATGGCGGTAGCCGGATCTGAGAAATATTTTTTAAGCAATTTCCGTAAAAAAAACAGTGCCAGGGCAAGGTAAAAGATACTACTGACAAGAAGTGCAAATTTGTATGGGGGAGAATAGCCATAACTCTCATACCCAAGTAAAGGAGCGATCCCGTGAGCAATAAGAAAAAAGGGAGAATATAATAAAGCTTGCCCGTACGTATATTGAATTATCTTATTTCCCTCTGGTGTTTTTAAAAACCATACCTTCCCCGAATACTGTGCAGGATTTTCATTAATATAGTTCAGGGTAACATCATGGTGTATGAAAAAAGAAGGTAAATATAGATAATATCCTTTTACATCGGTTTGGATCACCCTATCCGGGTTCTTCCAGTCTTGCTCAAAAGCATTATATAAAATCACAATTATTACAACAACAATATAGGCTGTAAAAGAAATTTTTTCAGAAAAAAATTTCGTGTAGGTTGATTTACAAAAAAAAGCGTGCATATTGGTTGATTATCAAAATTGTTACAATATTAAAAAAAATGATGAAACCTTATACCTGTGGGCTAAAATTCTTCTTCATCAATAAATTCAACATCTTTTTTCTCTTGCTTAAGTTTTTCACAATCGATTTCAACTGAAAGCGGACGTAAGGGTTTTTCAAAATCACCCTGAAACAGGTTAATGGTGCTATCGGCATAAATTTGTTGCATGTATAAGGCCCAGATGGGTAAAGCCATGTTAGCCCCCTGCCCGAGGGTGATAGTTCTGAAATGAGCAGCCCTGTCTTCGCAGCCCGACCAAACACCAGTTACCAGATCGGGTGTCAATCCCATAAACCAACCATCTGATTGGTTTTGAGTAGTTCCGGTTTTTCCGGCAACAGGGTTGGAAAATTCATACTTGAACCTTAACCTGATACCTGTACCTGTTTGAACAACACCTTTCATCAATTCCAGCATCAGGTAAGCCGTTTCTTCATTCATCGCCTCCTGTTGGTTGGGAATAAAACTATCAATAAGGTTTCCGTGTTTATCTTCAATTCGGGTAATAAATATCGGCTCAATGTAAATACCCTTATTGACAAACGTATTTAGTCCGCCCACCATTTCATACAGCGATAGGTCAGCCGATCCAAGGGCAATAGCATGATATGGGGGGATCTCACTTGTAACACCCATGTTATGAGCCATTTCAATAACAGCTTCCGGTGAGTAACGTTTCATCAAAAAAGCTGAAATCCAATTGTTCGAATGGGCCAATGCTTCCTTCAAGCTAATCATCTCTCCACGTTTATACGTAGAGGTGTTCCGGGGTGTCCACACAGATCCATCGCCCAATTCGATACTATACTGAATATTGGGGACTTCTGTACATGGAGAAAGGTCGCCTTCCTGCATCGCCAGGGTATACAGGAAGGGTTTGAATGTCGACCCTACCTGTCGTTTACCGTAAGTAACGTTATCATATTTAAAATATCTGTAATCCGGCCCACAAGCATAGGCTTTGACATATCCTGTGTGGGGGTCCATTGACATCAGGGAAGAGCGAATAAAAAATTTATAATACCAGATAGAGTCCATAGGGGTCATTACCGTATCAATTTCTCCCTTCCAGGAAAAGATACGCATTGATGTTGGCGTGTTAAAGGACAACAATATAGAATCCTTCGGCATGCCATTCTTGTTCAGGACCCTGTAACGTTCACTCCGCCGCATGGCTTGCTTCATCAGTTTTTCTATTTCCTCCTCGGCATTCTTTTTATCAAAAACAAAAGGGGCGTTAGTATAACCATCCCAATGTCTGTAAAAAGCAGGCTGTAAATCATCACCAAGATGTTGGATAATTGCATTTTCAGCATAATGCTGCATGCGGGAATCAATGGTTGTATAAATCCGTAGGCCATCACTATACAAATTATATGGCGTCCCGTCAGATTTAGTATGCTCTGCGCACCACTTGTTAAGTCGTATGCGAAGATATTCCCTGAAATGTCGTGCAATGCCCGTTGTATGGTCTTGAAGGCGATAGGCAGACATATCAACCGGCATTACCTTTAATGAATCGTACATTTCTTCTGTAAGAAAGCCATATTTTTTCATCTGGCTCAAAACAATTACCCTGCGCTTTCCAGCTCTTTCAGGATGTCGTACCGGGCTATAAAAAGATGGTGCTTTTAAAATACCAACCAATAGGGCTGATTCTTCAATAGTAAGGTCAATGGGTTCTTTATTGAAAAAAGTCCAGGCAGCCGATTTGATTCCAAAGGCCTGATGGCCAAAGGGGACCGTATTAAAATACATGGCAATGATCTCTTCTTTGGTATAATTTCTTTCAAGTTTCACGGCGGTAACCCATTCCTTAAACTTAATGATGACCATTTCAGGTTTGGTACGGTTTGGTTTTCGTGGAAAAAGATTTTTGGCCAGCTGCTGGGTTATTGTACTTCCTCCCCCTCTATAATTCCCTGTTGCTACTCCAAACACCACCCGGCCAGTGGCCCTGGCATCAATGCCCGGATGATCATGAAAGCGGATATCTTCTGTTGCGATTAAGGCTTCGATCAGATGAGGTGACAGCTCAGAATAATGAATGTTGGAACGATTTTCAATATAATATGTACCTAAAACAATACTATCGGATGAGATTATCTCGGAGGCCAGGTTGCTCTTTGGGTTTTCAAGCTCCTCAAAACCAGGCATAAAACCAAGCCATCCTAATGAAATCGCCAAAAAAATCAGGAAAACCAGGCTAAATCCAAATACAAAAAGCAGCCATAAAACCCGAATCGTTATTTTATATTTCTTCTTTTTATCGCTCTTTTCCATAACCATCAAAACAATATGGATTATTTCTGTTTTTCTACTCTAATCCCAATATCTACAATTCCTTTTAGCACATCCATTCTCATTGCCTGTTCTATTTGCATAGAATAGGTGCCTGTATCAGGAAATCTAACCATTTTCCTCAGGGGTATTTGGTTATCTTTTACCTTGCCCATTCCTTTGCCAAGCCATTTTCCGGAATTATCAGCCAGAAAACACTCGACTGTATCTCGAAATTTCATGCCATCCGGAAATTGAGTGTCAATAAAAAAATATATGTTACTATACTGGTAATCTGTCGTATTCCGAATATTTATATATACATTATTCAGTGCGGCAGTGTCGGTGATTTTAAACGAAAATTGTCGTATGTCGGATTTGTTCCATTCGCCATCGCGAATTTGATGATTTTCTTCAAAAACCAACGAGTTGTCGCAACCTGCAAGGAAGAATATCAGCAATAAAAAAACTGGGAATTTCGCTACTTTAACCATCAAACCGGTCAAGATTGTCCTGGCCAACCACTTGTCCAAAATCAATTTTTTGTTCTCTCGAATAAGCATAGTCTTCCAATTTTTCAGGTTGAATGCCTTTTTTGTTCTGTTCAATGATATCAAATACCTTATCAATGGGAATGGCTAGCAGGTTTGCCTGATCATCGGCATAAGAGTACCACATGATATTTTGAAATACATCTGACTTCTGATGCACTGCTTCACCTTTTTTCGTTTTAAGAACGACATTTCGGTCTGGAAAATTTTGCAAAGCATCCAAATAAATATCATATTCATAATTCAGGCAACATTTCAATTTCCCACATTGGCCAGTAAGTTTTTGCGGATTAAGCGACAATTGTTGAATCCTTGCCGTATTTGTAGAGACCGTTTGAAACTGTGTGAGCCAGGTTGAACAACATAATTCTCTTCCACAGGTGCCAATGCCTCCCAACCTGCTTGATTCCTGTCTGGCGCCAATTTGTCGCATCTCAATACGCACCTTAAACTCTTCGGCCAACACTTTAATCAATTCTCTAAAATCAACTCTTTCTTCCGCTGTATAATAAAAAATTGCTTTTGTATTATCGCCTTGATATTCAATATCATTAATCTTCATCTTCAGGTCAAGATCTGAAGCTATCCTGCGTGCTTTGAACAAGGTATCATTTTCACGTGAAACAGCTGTTAGCCATTTCTCAACATCAGATATCCTGGCCTTCCGATAAACCTTTTTAATGATTTCAGATTTAGGATCTTCTTTTTTCCTTCTCATTTGCATCCTGACGATCTCACCCGTAAGGGTTACAACACCAACATCATGTCCGGGAGACGCCTCAACGGCCACAATATCGCCAACCAAAAACTGCAATCCATCGGTAATCCGGAAAAAATCTTTTCGGCTATTCTTAAACCGTACCTCAATGCAATCAAATTGGGCTTGGTTTTGTGGTAAAATCACATCCTTTAGCCAATCATAGGAATCAAGTTTGCTACAACCGTGTGAGAAAATATCGTTGTTTTTTTGATATAGTTTTGGTTCTTTGGTGCATCCCCGGGAAAAGAAAACATTTTGTACGCTATCTATTATTATTTTTTCTTCCATTATTTATTTGCTTAAACTCTATATTGTTGCAAATTTAAACAAAACTTTCTCATTTTTTGTTCCTTATTGGTTATTTTGTAGAGGGCCTGTTTTCAGGAGTCTGTTAATCTTAAGTGAAAGATCCATGAATAAAATAGACGGATTAGCATTTCTTTCAATATGAAATATTGCATTATTTAATTCTTCTGTAATTTCGCTAATGTTTTTTGAATGGATAAAGGGTGCAAAATTTCCGGCAAATTCTAATTCACCGGGATTAAGACGAACCAGTTGATTATTACTATATTGTATCAGAACACACTCCCTGATAAATTGTATTGCATATTGAAGAAACCCTTTTTGTTTTTCTCTGCCGGACTTGGCCATTTGTTCAACAAATTGTTGAATGCCGGAAATGTTTCTTTGAAAGCAAAGGCGCATCCATTGAATAAATGATTTAAGATAATCGTCGCTATCTTGTTGGACGGTTTCTTTCCTCACCGCCTCTCTGAAATTACCCCTCACAAGGTTAACAATGCGTTGCGCTTCCATCGAATGGCTATCAAACCCTGTTTTCAATGCATCAAAAATCTCCTGGTCTGTTAATCTTGGGATTTTAACAATCTGTGTCCTTGAAATAATAGTGTTAATAATTTTATCCTGTTGTTCCGACACTAAGATAAAAAGGGTTTTGTCGGGCGGCTCTTCCAGAATTTTCAGGATCTTCGGGGCTGCGGCATGATACAATTTCTCAACCATCCATATTATCATCACTTTATATTCCGACTCAAACGATTTATAGCCCAGGGTTTTGATGATTTCATTACAATCGAAAGTATTGATAATGCCCTGTTTGTTTTCTATTTCAATCTTTTCATACCAGTCGCCAAGGGAAATATAATACTTCTTCTCCAACAGCAATTCACGCCAGTCGTCAAGATAATCTTTGCTTTTTGCTTTGGAAGGGGCTTTTTTTGTATTGGCAACAGGATATACAAAATGCAGATCAGGGTGGATGAGTTTATCGTATTTTAAACACGATGCGCATGTTCCACAGGAATCCTCGTTTTGTTTGTTTTCACAATTTACATACTGGGCATAAGCAATAGCCAGGGCCAGTTTTCCCGACCCTTCCGGCCCCAGAAAGAGCTGTGCATGACTAACACGATTATCCTCAACCGTTTGAACAAGGCGTTTTTTAATGTTTTCCTGGCCGATGATGTTTGCAAATAACATACGCTTTCATAATACATGATAAACCCTCTGGCTACTGGCTACTGGCTACCGGCTACCGGCTACCGGCTACCGGCTTACCGCACCGGGGTGACTTCCATTCACACAACTTTCTGCGCCCCAACTTTCGCCCCGATAAATTCCCTGTTCATCCGTGCGATGTTGGTGATCTTTATTCCTTTCGGACATTCGGCTTCACAAGCGTATGTGTTGGTACAGTTTCCAAATCCAAGTTCATCCATTTTAGCAACCATTTTCTGTACCCTTTGTTTTGCTTCTACCCTGCCCTGCGGTAATAATGCAAACTGTGAGACTTTGGCAGAAACAAAAAGCATTGCGGATGCATTCTTACATGCAGCAACACATGCCCCACATCCGATACAGGATGCCGAATCAAACACTTCATCGGATTTCTCTTTTCTCACCAGGATAGCATTGGAATCCTGTGCCGAACCAGCATTAATTGATATAAACCCCCCGGCGGCCATGATCTTATCAAAGGCGTTCCTATCAACAATTAAATCCTTAACAACAGGAAATGCTTTAGCTCTCCAGGGCTCTACAGTAATGGTTCCCCCATCCTTGAAAGAACGCATATGCAATTCACACGTTGTTATTTTTTCACCCGGGCCATGAGGATGGCCATTAATATATAAGCTACAGCAACCACAAATCCCTTCCCTGCAATCACTCTCAAAGGCCACTGGCTCACCTCCCTGCACTATCAACTTCGTATTCAAAGCATCCATCATTTCGAGAAATGACATTTCAGGGGAAACATCTTCCAGGGTATATTTAACAAATTTTCCCTTTGCTTTAGCATTTTTTTGCCGCCAGATGTTAAGTTTTATATTCATTTTTTTTTGTATTGATTCTTTACTATTGCTACAAATATTCATTTGGGATTATAAATACCACCAATGTTCCGTTATTTATAACTCCTCTCTTTAACTTCAACATATTCAAATGTCAAATCTTCTTTATGCAATTTGGGAGGGAGCTCTTCGCCTTGATATTCCCATGCCGAGACAAAAGAAAAATTCGCATCATCGCGCTTTGCCTCTCCTGTATCAGTCTGGCTCTCTTCCCTGAAATGTGCCCCACATGATTCCTTACGGTGCAAAGCATCAGTCACTAATAACTTTGCCAACTCAAAGAAATCATCCACATGAACTGCTTTTTCAAGTTCCTGGTTTAGTTCGTTTGCAGATCCTGGAATTTTAACATCACGCCAAAATTCCTTTTGCAACTCCTTAATCATATCCATTGCTTTATCCAGGCCCTCTTTGTTCCTTGCCATCCCACTATAATCCCACAGAATCTTACCGAGTCGCTTGTGAAAAGAGGTTGCTGTTTGCGTGCCATTGATGGTTAACAATTTATCAATTTTTTCTTTCACTGCTTTTTCAGACTTTTCAAATTCGGGTTTATCTGTTGAAATCCTTGGTATTCTGATTTCATCAGCAAGATAATTGGTAATTGTATAAGGAATAATAAAATATCCATCACCTGAGCACTGCATCAGAGAGCTTGCCCCCAGGCGGTTGGCTCCATGGTCTGAGAAATTCGCCTCTCCGATAGCAAACAAACCCGGAATATTGGTCATCAAATCATAATCCACCCATAAACCACCCATTGTATAATGCCCTGCAGGATAGATTCGCATTGGCTCATCATAAGGAATAACCCCTGCTATCTTTTCATACATTTCAAAAAGGTTGCCATATTTACTTTCAATGGCTTTCTTTCCCTGTTTGGCAAGGGCATCTTTAAAATCGAGGTAAACGGATAATCCGGTATCTCCAACACCATAACCAGCATCACAGCGCTCTTTTGCAGCCCTGGATGCTACATCTCTTGGAACCAGATTGCCAAAAGCCGGATACCTTCTTTCCAGGTAATAATCCCTCTCGCCCTCTGGAATATCATTGGGATGCCTTTTGTCACCCTTTTTCTTTGGAACCCAAATCCGGCCATCATTTCTGAGTGATTCCGACATCAGGGTTAACTTCGACTGATATTCATTCAACACAGGAACGCTGGTGGGATGGATCTGAACAAAACTCGGGTTGCCAAAAAAGGCCCCCTTTTTATACGCACTCCAGGCCGCTGTGGCGTTCGACCACACCGCCAGTGTTGATAAATAATAAATGGTTCCATATCCGCCCGTTGCGAGGATGACTGCGTGTCCTGAATGTCTTTCCAGGTCTCCTGTAACCAGGTTCCTGGTGATAATCCCTCTTGCCTTTCCATCTATGACCACCAGGTCGAGCATCTCCCGGCGACTATACATTTTAACCGTTCCTTTGCCAATTTGCCTTGAAAGACCAGAATAAGCACCCAGCAAACATTGCTGGCCGGTTTGTCCTCTCGCATAAAATGTCCTTGATACCTGTACTCCGCCAAACGACCTGTTATCTAACGCTCCTCCATATTCTCTTGCAAATGGTACACCCTGGGCGGTTAGCTGGTCAATGGTTGCGTTGCTGACCTCTGCTGCACGGTAAACATTTGCCTCCCTGGCCCGGTAATCTCCACCTTTAATCATATCGTAAAACAACCGGTATACGCTATCGCCATCATTTTTATAATTCTTGGCAGCATTAATGCCCCCCTGGGCTGCAACGGAATGTGCCCTTCTCGGGGTATCCTGATAACAAAAGACCTTTACATTGTATCCAAGTTCACCTAGCGAGGATGCTGCTGCACTGCCGGCAAGCCCCGTGCCTACCAAAATAATATCCAACTTTTTTTTGTTAGCGGGATTTACCAATTTCATGGAATCTTTATAAGAGGTCCATTTCCCTACTAAAGGTCCTTCTGGTATTTTTGCGTCGAGTCTATTCATGTTATTATGTTATTATTATCAATCAATGTTTTTTTAATATTAATCAGGAAAGAAGAAAATATAACGGGATCGTAATAAATCCCAGGGGAACAACAATTGAGTAAATTGTGCCAAGGGCTTTAATAACCGGGGTATATTTTGAATGGTTCAATCCCAATGTCTGGAAAGCTGCCTGAAATGCATGGTTTAAATGAAATCCGAGAATGATGAAAAGAATAATATACAAAACAGCATACCCTGTAACGGAAAACAAATTAACCGTCATGTGGTAAAAATCATGGTTGTTCAAAACAGCCTCAGGTCCCTGCGGCGCACTGGTGATCCCCAGCTTAACGAAATAAAAAGTCATAAGATGAATAACCAAAAAAATAAAAATGATTACTCCGGTATGAATCATAAATTTTGAGAAGAAGGAGGTTTGCGACCACCCCTCCGCCTTATACCGCTTTGGCCGGGCCATCCAGTTCTGTATCTGCACAATCACGCCATAAATGATATGGATAAAAAAGCCCCCAAATAAAGCAATCTCAAATACTTTAATAAGC
>JAUXII010000184.1 GCA_030621075.1 Lentimicrobiaceae bacterium | reverse complement strand
TAATTCCTCTTTTTCCTGATGGCACAAATATAATAGAGCTTATCGCCAACGTTTTGTAGATTACTGTAGTTGGCAACTTTAACAGGAAGTGCAATTATCCTTTCCTGAATCCCTTCGATGTCGATTTGTATATCTTTAGATTCATCTCCCTGCTCTTTTGTGTCCTTTTCTTCAGTGTCATTCTCATGGGTCTCCTTAACTGCTACTTCGTCATTTTTTAAAGCAAATGGCGATGGTGTATCCTTGGCCAGCAGTACAATGTAAATTTTACTCATATCCTGATAAGCATAATTCCACTCAACGCTACTATATATTGGATTAAAATCTCTGTCAGACACAAAGAAAATGTATTTGCCATCCCTGCTAAAAACAGCCCTTCCCGAATCATACCACCCTTTGGTTATTTCAGAAGTTTCATTATTATCCAGATTATATAAACAGATTTTATTCATTCCCGACCTCTCTGGACGGGAAAAAGTAATCCATTTATTGTCGGGTGACCATGCAAAGTCGTTATACTCCCAAATAGTAGATTTTTCAACCAGTATAACTTTTTTCGAATCGATATCAACAAACTGCAGTCGAAGCTTCTTATCGCTCCATAAGAGTTTTTTACTGTCAGGTGACCATCGCAATTTGTATTTATATGTGTCCGCTTTATTTGTTAACTGAATAGGGGTTTCGTTGCCATTGTTTTTCCGGATATAAATTTCATATTCACCACTCGCATCCGAAAGATAGGCTATATATTTCCCATCAGGTGACCACAATGGGCTTCTGTCATGGGCTGATGATGATTTATTGAGATTTCTTGTAATGCCTTCCTTAGCGGGGACTGTCCAGATGTCGCCCCGGGCACTAAAAAGTACACGGTTGCCATCAGGAGAAATTTCGAATGATCGTATCGATTTTGAAGCATCTTTTAATCTGTTTCTGCCTCCAAGAAAATCATCTGCTATTTGAATGGGAATTTTTTTAACTTCTTCCGAATCAAGCGCTAAGTGATACAGGAACCCTCCGTTTTCAAAAACGATCGCATCGTTACCGAGAGACGGAAACTTAATGTCATAATCTGTATAGTTTGTAACCTTGCGTGTTTCACCCGATTCATTGTCGTAAACAAACAGGTTCATTGTTCGGTCTCTGTCTGAGAGAAAGTAAATCTTGTTTTTATACCACATTGGAATAATATCCTGCGACTCATGGTTGGTTATGTTGGTGGTAGATCTGTCATTAAAGTTGTGAATCCAGATCTCATCGGCCATACCTCCACGATAATATTTCCATGTTCTGAACTCCCTGAAGACTTTGTTATATGCTAACTTGGTTCCATCAGGGGAATAAGAGCAAAACCCGCCTCTGGGCAAAGGAAGTTCTTCGGATAAACCACCATTGACTGAAACAGCGAACAGTTGCCCCACAAATGAATTAAACGATTGCTTCCTGGATCGGAAAATGATTTTTTTGCCATCTGGTGTCCATGTCATTATTATGTTATTTGGACCCATCCTATCAGAAATGTCATCCCTGTTTAAGGTGGCTGTATAAGTTAACCTCACAGGGGGCCCACCATTGGCTGGCATCAGATAAACCTCTGTATTGCCATCGTATTGTCCGGTAAACGCAAGCTGTTTCCCATCAGGAGAAAAACGAGCAAACATTTCATAACCTTCATAATTTGTTAGTTTTCTTGCCATTCCCCCTGATTTGGAAACGGTGTATAAATCACCGGCATAGGAGAAAACGACCTGATCGCCATGAATAGTAGGAAATCGAAGCAATCTTGCCTCGTCCTGGGCGAAAATAAATCCGATGCTAATAAATACAATAATTAAGTTAAGTAAGCTTTTTTTCATTTTTTTGTGATTTGAAATTTATGCCAGTAATCATTACTTATTATTAGTCAGTTGCTTAAAAGTACATCACGTTCCTTGATAAGAACTATGAGTTACCGAAATGGACACATTATGTACATTATCGGACAAAAGTCATTCAAAATTAATTAAAAATTAAAAACAAAATTAATAATTATGGATACCCATATGTCGTTTCGTTTTCGTAATTTTACATTAATTTAATTATTGGTTACTTTGACAAATGGCCCTCAAAAAGGTTATAGTAGTATTTATCTTTCTTTTTGGGTTTTCTTATCACTCATTCACTCAAAAAGTTTGCCTGGTATTAAGTGGCGGAGGGGCAAAAGGCGCTTCACATATTGGTGTGATACAGGCTTTGGAAGAGAATAATATTCCCATTGATTGTATTGCTGGTGTTTCAATGGGCGCTATTATAGGTGGAATGTATGCCAGTGGCTATTCTACTGAAGAAATGAAGTCGATTCTTCTATCAGATTATTTTTTAAATATCGTTTCCGGAGAGATTCCTAAGAAATATAAGTTTTTTATGAAACAGGAGAGCGCTAATGCTACCTGGATCGATTTTAAGCTGAATTATGATTCGGTTAAGGCATCAAATATTCTTCCAGGCAATATTGTATCACCTCTGTTAATGGATTTTGAGTTTTTAGAGATTTTCTCCCCTTCCAATGCTGCTTCCGCTAATAACTTTGATAGCTTGCTGGTTCCGTTACGGTTTGTTGCAGCCGATATCGCTGATAAGAAAGTAGTAATTTTCAGGAGAGGCGACCTGGCAGTTGGATTAAGAGCTACGATGGCCTTCCCTTTCTATTTTAAACCAGTAAGGATTGATGGGAAATTGATGTTTGACGGAGGAATGTATAATAACTTCCCCATTGATGTTGCGATATCAGAGTTCAACCCTGATGTGATAATTGGGAGTAAGGCAGCCAGCAATTATGAAGAACCGGATGAAAATGATCTTGTTTCTCAAATTCAAACCATGTTAATGCAAAATACATCCTATTCCGTTCCTGAAGATAAAGGAGTATTAATTGACCCTGAGCTTATTTCTGTCGGCTTGCTTGATTTTAGCCACACTGAAGAACTGATTGACAGTGCTTACAAGGCGACAATTGATAAGATGGAGGAGATTAAGCATTTTATAAAAAGAACTACAAGAAAAGAGGATGTTGAAGCAAAAAGAGATCGTTTCAATGCAAAAAAGCCACCATTTATTATTAATGATGTTCAAGTTAATGGCCTTAATGAAAACCAGGAAGAGTATGTCAGGAGATCCTTGATGCGTTATTCCGGTCAAATAACGATTGAAGATCTTAAAATTGAATATTTCAAGCTGTTATCAGAAGAATATGTCAAAAATGTTTATCCAACAGTTGTTTATGATAAAAATACCGGATTTTATGACTTGCATCTTGATTTCAAAAGAGAACGAAACCTTTTGTTACAGTTTGGAGGGAATGTTTCATCAGCTCCAATTAATGAGGCTTATGTTGGGGTTAAATGGGACTATTTATCAAATATTGCTTTGAGTGTAAAGGCAAGTTCATATATTGGCCGTTTTTATAGCTCTGCACAACTTGATGCCAGGGTTGATATTCCTTTAAAAATGCCGGTTTATATTAAATCAACGCTATCGTTTAACCAATGGGACTATTTCAAAACGACAACTTATTTCTTCGAGGATAAAAAACCTTCATATTTAATTCAAAACGAAAGCCATATAGATTTGCATCTAGGAATACCTGCCGGTAACTCGGCCAGGGTCGACTTTGGTGCAGCTAGTTCAAGATCTCTGGATGAGTATTACCAATCAAATACATTTAGCCGTTCTGATACAGCCGATAAAACATATTTGGATTTGTTTTCAGGATCATTTTTATACGAAGTTAACACATTGAATAAAAAACAGTATGCTAATAAAGGAAGTGGGCTAT
>JAUXII010000310.1 GCA_030621075.1 Lentimicrobiaceae bacterium | reverse complement strand
GCAACTGCTGCTAAAAAGGTAATGGATGAATCGGATTTCAAAATTTATGATGGTGCCGGAACCGATATGTCTTACCGGCAATTATTTACTAATCCGGCTCCGATTCCTGATGAGATTATGCTTGCAGTAATTATGGATGAAGCATTAGGTGAGACTCATGCTGCAAACTGGTATTACACCAGTGCAACCACAGGAGTCAGATTCAGTTTTATCCGGACATTCATTAATACTTATTTAAACATTGACGGAACCCCTTTTACAAACGATCCAAGTTATCCAACCATGGAATTTCAGGACGAGGTAAAAGGAAGGGATAAAAGGCTACAGCAAACCATTCGAATGGGGGATTATACCCGGACAAGTGGAGGGGCTATTTTACCCGCACCACCAACCTTTTCATATTCCTATACCGGTTATATGCCTATAAAATGGTCTCTTGATGATTTCAATTACGATACAAGGGATCTTAATATTAATTCCGTATCAATATTCCGTTATGGCGAGGTTTTATTGAATTATGCTGAAGCAAAGGCAGAACTTGGTGCACTCACCGATGCCGACTGGGCTATTACAGTTGGAGCGCTGCGCAATAGGGCAGGTATTACCGGCGGGTTAACAGCAAAACCCACCATGGTTGATCCGTATTTGCAATCGAAATATTTCCCTGATATTTCTGACCCTGTGATTTTAGAAATTCGCAGGGAAAGAGGTATTGAATTGTGTTTTGAAGGATTCCGTTTCTATGATATTGTAAGGTGGAAAAGGGGTGAGTTGATGGAAATGGAATGGAACGGCATTTATGTTCTTGCGCTTGACGTGCCTCTCGATTTAAATGAAGATGGGATACTTGATGTTGCTTTTTATAAAGTTATGCCGGATCCTGTTATTCCCGGAGTTACTTATATTAATGTGGAAGAAACTGTCGGTGGAATACCAAATTCACAGAGATTATCTAATGATACCTATGGTGAAGTAACCTGGCTGAATAATGTTCCAAGAGTTTGGGAGGAAAAACATTATTACTATCCTATTCCCGAAGAACATAGGCTTATGAATCCTAATCTTGGGCAGAATCCTGGCTGGTGATTGACTATACATTTTTCGAAGCAATAATTGTCATCAAATAACTAGTTTCCAAAAGCCGCTTTTAAAGTATGTACTTTAAGGCGGCTTTTTATTTATTATGAGTTATGAGTTTATTCTCCTAATAGTTACATATTCAGGATTGCAGAAAGGTTTTAATTGTATACACCAACACTATTAATTGCAGGCTTGGATTTGTGATAATCAATAATCTACAGAAGAAAGAAATACCTATTTAAATAAGTGTTTCTTTTATAATTTATTTCTCTTTGTACCTTATTTTTATATTCAACACAACAAATATTTGTTTAAAATATATTAACTTGTCCGGTTCAACATTAATCCTATACTATTATGAACATTTCATATTCTGATCCTTTAATAAAAGGCTGGGCACGGATGAAAAAGATCCTTTTCAGCCCCTTTGACCTGAACAAATGGTTTATGATCGGCTTCACTGCTTTTCTGGCAGGTCTGGCAGATTGTCACGGAGGCAATGGAGGCAGCGGACGCAATGCTACCGGCAAGAATATCGATATCGGCGATATTGCTGAATTCCCCGGTACAGCATGGAATTGGTTTTTAGATCATGCCTGGTGGGCTACACTGATCGTTTTTGGAATATTCGTTATTTTTGTCCTGGCTTTACTTATTAACTGGTTAAGTTCCAGGGGAAAGTTTATGTTCCTTGATAATGTCGTCCACAACCGGGCGTTGGTGAGCCAGCCCTGGAGAGAATTTAAAAAACATGGAAATTCAGTTTTCCTCTGGCGGTTAGTTTTCGGATTAATCTGCCTTGCAATCTTTAGCTTTATTGTTTTCCTCTTCTTTTCCTTCATGATGAGCCTCTACCTTGGTCATTATCCTCTTTCTGCTAAAGTGCCTGCTATTATCGGGATGGTCTTGCTATTTATTACATTCTTGATCCTGTCAGGATACATCAGGCTATTCCTGTTTGATTTTGTGGTACCTATTATGTACAGGGAAAATATCACAGCTACTAAAGCCTGGGGGAAATTTTTAACCCTGCTAACAAGACATTTTGGGTATTTTTTGGTTTATGGGCTATTTATTTTTCTCCTCACAATAATTGTAATCATTTTGATTATTACCGCGGGATTGTTAACCTGTTGTATCGGATTCATTTTTCTTATCATCCCTTATATTGGCTCGGTAATCATGCTTCCTGTTTCAGTTACATTCAGATCATTAAGCCTTGAATTCCTGGAACAGTTCGGCCCTGAATATAAAATATTCCCGGATACAGAAACTCTGAAAACCAGTGAAGGACAGAAGAAGTAAGGAGAAGAAGTCATTAGGTGGTCATTAGGTGGTCATTAATAG
>JAUXII010000136.1 GCA_030621075.1 Lentimicrobiaceae bacterium | reverse complement strand
CCGTAACCCAGTTCTTTCAATATGATAAAATCCATCTCAGCGCGTGGCTGTGAACCGATTGCTAAAAAATCAATCTATCAATCCAAACACAATTTATTATGAAAACCATTTCCTTTTTTATTTTTCTAGTATGCTTCTTTATGTTGAACAATTCGGATGCCCAGGAAAACCTGACAGCAGAAATGCTTTGGAAAATGGGCAGGGTGAGCGACATTCAGGTTTCGCCCGATAACAACTTTGTTTTATATGGTGTTTCCTGGTATAACCTTGAAGAAAACAAGGGTCAACGCGACCTATATAAAATACCGGTAGAAGGCGGTGAAGCTGTTAACCTGACAAATTCCCCCGGAGGTGAATACAATGGGCTTTGGAGGCCTGATGGAGAAAAGATAGGCTATCTTTCTGCTGAAGGGGGCTCAATGCAAATATGGGAAATGAATGCTGATGGATCTGATAAAATGCAGGTTAGCAATATTGAAGGGGGCGTATCGGGGTTTTCCTATTCACCAACCCTTGCTCACATCCTATATACCAAAAATGTCAAATTAGATCAAACACCAAACGAACTTTATCCGGATCTGCCTGATGTTAATGTCAGGATTATTGATGATATGATGTACCGTCACTGGAACAGTTGGCACGATTATGCCTACAGTCATGTGTTTGTTGCGACTTATTCTGCAAAAGGCGATATGGAAGAAGGTATTGATATTATGGAAGGTGAACATTTCGACACCCCAATGAATCCCTGGGGTGGTATGGAGCAAATATGCTGGAGCCCTGATGGAAAAAAGATCGCCTATACATGTAAAAAATCTGAAGGCCTTGAATATACATTAAGCACTAACTCGGAAATTTACCTCTACGACCTGATTACAAAAAATACAATTAATCTTAGTAAAGGAAACCTGGGTTATGACCATGACCCTGTTTTTTCCCCGGATGGAGAAAAAATCGTTTGGAAAAGCATGGAAACGCCCGGATATGAGGCTGACAAAGAACGAATCATGCTGTTTGACTTCAAAAAAGAACAACGTGAGGTGTTGACTGATCAATTTGACCAGAATGCTTCTCATTATGTTTGGTCTGAAGATGGAAAGAAATTATATTTTATCAGCGGTACAGAAGCAACCTACCAGATTTATTTTATATCTCCCGACTCAAAAAAAATCGGACAAGTTACCTCAGGAATCCACAATTATACCTCCTTCGCTCTTGCAGGAGATTATATCATAGGGACAAAAATGTCGATGTCATACCCAGTTGAAATCTTTAAAATAGATTCGGATGGCAAAGAGAAGCAACTGACTCATACTAACAGTCAGCTATTATCTGAAATCAACCTGGCAAAAATTGAAAAAAGATGGATACCTACAACTGATGGGAAAGAGATGTTAACATGGATTATTTACCCACCCAATTTTGATAAGAACAAACAATATCCGGCATTGCTTTATTGCCAGGGAGGGCCACAAAGCGCCGTAAGCCAGTTTTGGTCATTCCGCTGGAATTTTCAAATGATGGCAGCGCATGGCTACATCATTGTTGCACCCAACAGGAGGGGTTTACCAACCTTTGGGCAAGAATGGAATGCCCAGATATCAGGCGATTATGGTGGACAAAACATGAAAGATTATCTTAGTGCTATTGATTCTTTATCAAAGGAACCGTTCATTGACAGTGATCGATTGGGGTCTATTGGCGCCAGTTATGGTGGGTACTCAGTTCTCTGGTTGGCCGGCAATCACAATAAACGCTTTAAAGCATTTATTTCTCACTGTGGAATGTTCAATCTCGAAAGTCAATATGCCTCCACCGAAGAGTACTTTTTTGTTAACTACGATCTTGAAGGGCCTTATTGGGAAGATCCCAAACCCAAAAGTTATGATTTTTCCCCTCATAAGTTTGTTGCCAACTGGGATACGCCAATCATGTTGATAACAGGGCAGCATGATTTACGCATTCCTTATACAGAAAGCTTACAGGCTTTTAACGTAGCCCGGTTGCAAGGAATACCGAGTCGATTACTATTTTTCCCTAATGAGTCGCATTTTGTTTTACAACCACAAAACGCTGTGTTATGGCAGCGGGAGTTTTTTAGGTGGTTAAATACTTACTTAAAGTAATATCAACATTTAAGAAATGCATGATCAGGATGAAAAAATCCGGAAAGCCGCCCAACTTTTTCTGAAGTCAAAGCGTGCCACCGCTTTCACAGGTGCCGGTATCTCAGTGGAGAGCGGAATTCCTCCATTCAGGGGAAAAAACGGGCTATGGACAAAGTTTGACCCGGTCTGTCTTGACCTTAGCTTTTTTCTTGGTAAACCGGAAGAATCATGGCCATTGATCAAACATATTTTTTACGATTCGTTTGCCAATGCACGCCCTAATAAAGCCCACTTCGGGCTAGCCCTTCTTGAAAGAAAGGGGGTTATCCAGGGTGTGATTACTCAAAACATTGATAATCTTCACCAGGAAGCAGGAAACAGAAATGTGATTGAGTTCCACGGGAATTCAAAATATCTAAAATGTACAGGTTGCCAAAACCGGTACAACATAAAAGATGTTCATATCACAAACACACCTCCCTCCTGCCCCAAATGCAAAAAGTTGCTAAAACCTGATTTTATCTTCTTTGGCGAAGGAATACCTCAGGATGCTTATTTTGCTTCCCTTGATGCAGCGGAACATTCCGATCTGTTTCTACTGGTTGGAACATCCGGAGAAGTGGTTCCTGCTAATCAAATTCCATTTCTTGCTAAACAAAATGGCGCTAAAATTGTTGAAATCAATGTAACACCATCTGCTTATACCGACCAAATAACTGATATCTTTATTAACGGACAGGCTGGTGAGGTAATGGAGGAATTGGTAAAAGTAATATTTAGCTGAACCGTTTCTGTTAAATCTGAATTCAATCTTCTTACATGACTTTGTGGCACACACCCCACCTGTCAAAACTTCCATTTTCGGTTATGGCATATCAATTGTCGACAGTGGGAACAGTAATTTCAATATATAATTGTCATGGAAATTAAACACCTTTACTCACATAATGATTTAATTAAAAACAGAAGAAATATAACACAGCCCACGACACAAGATCTATATCAAAGTACATTTTTGAGTGGATAATGAAAAATTAATGAAATAATTTTTTAATTTTATCATTTAATTAATTAGCATTAATTCCTCTCTAATAATGAGTAAGATTTTTCTCCTGATTTTGGTCCTTTTTTCTTTCTGCAACAGAGTAATTAGCCAACCAGATACGTCAATATCTAAAATTCTTCCTGGTATTACACAAAACACCCTTACGGATAAGGAAAAATCCGAAGGGTGGATTCTGCTTTTCGATGGTAATACAACAAAAGGGTGGAGAAATTTTAAGCAAAACGAAGTTAACGATGGCTGGCAGGTTATTGATGGCAATCTGGTAGCCCTGGGTAAAGGAGGTGACCTTGGTGGTGACATCATCACAATTGACCAGTTTGAAGATTTTGAACTAACCCTTGAATGGGCAATCTCTGATGAAGGTAACAGTGGAATATTTTTTCATGTCCTGGAAGGAGATTATCCAACAGTATATGCATCCGGCCCTGAATATCAATTAATTGATGATGTTGGTTTTCCACAAAAGCTGGAAGAATGGCAAAAAACAGGTGCAAACTACGCCATGCATCGAACCGTAAATAAACGACTGATGCCAACCGGTCAATTCAATACGTCATGGATTATAGTCAAAAACGGAACCGTTGAACACTGGCTCAATGGTAATAAGATCCTTGAATACGAACTTTGGAGTGACGACTGGAAAGAGCTCGTTCAGAATTGTAAATGGAAAGATTACCCGGGTTATGGCCTTGCCAGAAAAGGACACATTGCCTTGCAGGACCATGGAAGTGTTGTGAAATTCAGAAATATTAAAATCAAAGATCTTACCGATAATGGAAAACCCCTGTTCAACGGGAAAAACCTGGATGGATGGAAAATTCATGGGACTGAAAAGTGGTATGTTGATAACAGTAACCTGGTTTGTGAGAGTGGTGAAGAAAGGAAGTACGGTTATCTCGCTACCGATGGGACCTATAAAGATTTTGTTCTTCGCCTGCAATTCAAACAGGAGTCAGATGGTAATAGTGGTGTATTTTTCAGGTCATCGCTTGATGGGACAAAAATAAGTGGATGGCAGGTGGAGGTTGCTCCTCCGGGAAAAGATACTGGAGGTGTATATGAATCATATGGGAGAGGATGGCTGGTGCAAATACCGGAAGAGAAAGAAAACATCCTGCAAATGGGTGAATGGAATGAGCTGGTTATACTTGTCAAGGAAGAGAGGGTAATAACCTGGCTCAACAATGAAATGATGACAGATTTCAGAGATGACAAAATTGGAAAGGCCGACGGTGTGATTGCTCTCCAAATTCATGATGGCGGAGGTATTATGGTGAAGTGGAGGGAGATTTTTATCAAAGAGTTGTAGGATGGTATAGTTGACAGTTGACAGTTGA
>JAUXII010000209.1 GCA_030621075.1 Lentimicrobiaceae bacterium | reverse complement strand
TGTGAGGAACACCAAATGAATCCACTGTACATTGAAAATGTTATTATGTTTTGTTGTTTTTACGGTTTATGTTTACTATTAAATTTAATAATCTCCTGCTCAAAGGTACAATTTTTTAAAAAAAAAGTCAACAAGACTAAATTTTCAAGCACGAAGTGAATTGGAAATTTTAAGTCGAATTGATCCCGAAAGGACAGAGTCTTATCCGGGATCTGGGGTTTAATACCATTTTATTGTAATTTTCAGGCAAAGGATGTTATCCGAAGTTTATATTCCCTCCACAACCTGAATGATAGCATCAGCATTTATCCTTAACCAGTGGCCCTGTTTTTTGGGAGTATTATACTGTGATTTTTTGCCAGTTCTGCTAATTTGCGAATATGTTCGGGCGTGGTTCCGCAACAACCACCGATGATATTAGCTAAACCATTTTGTAGAAAATCATTAATAACCGCGCCTATTTTTTCCGGTGTCTCATCGTATTCACCAAAATGATTGGGAAGGCCGGCATTTGGATAAACACTCACAGCGATTGAGGCCTTTTGTGACAACTTTTCAAGGAGAAGCCGCATCTCACGTACACCGTTGGAGCAATTAAGGCCAATACTTAACAGATTAGGGTGAGAAAGAGAAAGAAGAAATGCTTCGACAGTCTGTCCGGATAAAGTTCTCCCGCTTAAATCAGTGATAGTTCCCGATACCATTACCGGCAACCGTCTGTTTTTCTTTTTGGCCACTTCGTTAATAGCATAAAGAGCAGCTTTGGCATTCAGGGTGTCGAAGATTGTTTCAACGAGAAGAATATCCACACCCCCATCTTCAAGACCTTCAACCTGTTCTTTGTAGCTTTCCATAAGGTCATCAAAGGTAACGGCCCTGAATCCGGGATTATTTACATCGGGAGAAAGTGAAGCTGTTTTGTTTGTCGGGCCAATAGCTCCGGCTACAAATCTGGGCTTTAACGGATCGGTCAGGGTAAATTGTTTAGCCACTTCAACAGCTAGCCTGGCACTTTCCAGGTTTATTTCATAGGCATACTCTTCCAACTGGTAATCAGCGAGTGAGATGCTTGTTGCATTGAATGTATTTGTTTCAATGATATCGGCACCGGCTTCAAGGTATTCCTTGTGGATTTCCATGATGATCTCAGGTTTTGTAAGAGAAAGGATGTCATTAATTCCTTTCAGAGGAGAAGGGTGATTAACAAATTGTTTTCCACGAAAGTCATTCTCTTCGAGCTGATACCGCTGGATCATTGTTCCCATCGCACCGTCAAGAACCAGGATTCGTTGTTCCAATGCTTTGTGTATGTTTTTTGTTTGTGGGACGGTCATGTGTGTTAAATTTCAGCTTGCTATAGCATCATTTATTTTGTAATGTTTCTAAATATTAGTAATTTTGCGCCCGCAAAGTTAACAATTTAAAATAATTATAAATAATCACAGGAAATGGAACAAGTAATGAAAGAGACAGGATTAGCATATAAAATTAAAGATATCAACCTGGCTGAATATGGAAGAAAAGAAATGCGGATTGCTGAAAAGGAGATGCCCGGATTGATGGCCATCAGAGCAAAATTCTCGGAGCAGAAACCGCTTAAAGGAGCCAGGATAACAGGATCATTACACATGACGATACAGACTGCAGTTTTGATAGAAACCCTTATTGAGTTGGGAGCTGAGGTAAGGTGGGCGAGCTGTAATATTTTTTCTACTCAGGACCATGCAGCAGCAGCTATAGCTGCGAATGGTGTCCCTGTATTTGCCTGGAAAGGTGAAACGATTGATGAATACTGGTGGTGTACAACCCAGGCGCTTACATTTGCCGATGGAAAAGGCCCGCATCTTGTTGTTGATGATGGTGGAGATGCCACTTTAATGCTTCATAAAGGGTATGCTGTTGAAAATGACCCTTCTATATTAACTCAGAAGTTTGATACCGAAGATGAAATTGCCCTTGTGAAGCGATTTAAAGAGATCTTTGTTGAGGACAAAAATTTCTGGCATAAATTGGTAAAAGATTGGAAAGGGGCTTCTGAGGAGACAACCACCGGAGTTCACCGGTTATATCAAATGATGGAAGAGGGTACTCTTTTGGTGCCGGCATTCAATGTTAATGATTCTGTGACCAAGTCGAAATTCGACAACCTGTATGGCTGCCGGGAATCGCTTGCCGATGGAATAAAAAGAGCAACGGATGTGATGATTGCCGGAAAAGTAGTGGTTGTTCTTGGTTATGGCGATGTTGGCAAAGGATGCGCTATGTCGATGAGATCATACGGAGCCAGGGTGATGGTGACTGAGATTGATCCTATTTGTGCTTTACAGGCTGCCATGGAGGGATTTCAGGTTACAACCATCGACGAAACCCTCAAAGAAGGTAATATTTTTGTGACTGCTACCGGAAACAAAGATGTTTTAACAGCCGCTCACATGTCAAAGATGAAAGATGAAGCCATTGTTTGCAATATTGGCCATTTTGATAATGAGATCCAGGTATCGGAACTTCATAATTTGCCGGGTGTTAAAAAAATCAATATTAAACCGCAGGTCGATAAATTTGTTTTTGAAAATGGTAATTCAATTTATTTGTTAGCTGAAGGACGTTTGGTCAACCTTGGTTGTGCCACCGGTCATCCTTCGTTTGTGATGAGTAATTCATTTTCAAACCAGGTGTTGGCTCAGATAGAGCTGTGGAATAATGAATATGAATTGGATGTTTATCGTCTGCCTAAAAAGCTTGATGAAGAAGTAGCAAGGTTACACCTCGACCAGCTGGGGGTTAAGCTTACAAAGATGACGGACGAACAAGCTAAATATATTGGCATTCCCAAGGATGGGCCGTATAAGCCTGATCATTACAGGTATTGAAATGTTTTTCCTGTTTTCCACAACAGGACACCCATAAGGAAAAAGCAAAAGCCTGACCGGAATTTATTTCGGAAGCTATTTCTTGCCCATGCACCAGATAAATTGTAATTTTGAACAATAATGGGAAAGGAAATCTGGTAAATGGCAATATTTCAAAAATCTGTAATTCAAAAACATCTGAGCAATCTCGACAAAGAGCTTGTTGAGAAGGCATATCAAAAATTCAAAGAAAATTACAATCCCGCCAAGATTGTAAAAATCAAACAACTTAAGGAAGAAGAATACCAGGACGGGTTTTTACGAGATTTGTTTGTTGATGTTTTCGGTTACACATTAAAACCTGATGACAACTACAATCTGGTAAGAGAATTTAAAAATCAAGCAGACGGAAGAAAAGCAGACGGAGCCATCATTAGAAACAACGGCGTGAACCCCGTTGCATTGGCAGTAATCGAACTAAAATCGACCAAAACAAAAGATTTTAAAAGTGTAACTGAACAAGCATTCGGATACAAGAACAATCAGCCGGAATGTAAATATGTAATCATTTCTAATTTTCAGAAGCTTCGTTTCTATGTTGATTACGCCAATGAATACGA
>JAUXII010000320.1 GCA_030621075.1 Lentimicrobiaceae bacterium | reverse complement strand
TATTCGATATTCGAATTAGAATTAGAAAGAATAGCTTATTCCTGTATAAATAGAAAATGAGTAGGGATAATATTCGATGGAATGGTCCTTACGAATAGACCGGAGTGAATATTTGAATGTAGGTGACAGGCTGAAGTTTAATTTTTTACTTACTGCATAGTTTAATCCTAATCCCACTACACTGTTATAGATAACCGTGTAGAATTCTTCCGATCTGTCAATCATAATTTCTTGTTTATCAACCTGGAAATAAGCATTGTTATTTACCATGAAGCCAGGACTTAATCCCCCTGCCAGTTGAACCCCGAATCGTTTATCGAGAATTTTATAATTAATAAGAAGCGGAACTTCAATATATTCGAAGTTTTGATAAATATCGGCATTAAAATAGAGGATATTGCCTGTTGAATCTTCTCTGATATCAGAATCAGCAAGTTCTTTGGGGATTTTTTCGGAATTGATGTCAATAGGCCCCACGGAAGTGGGAATAACAAACTCGTACTTATCATCGGGATAGCGGTATGCTACTACATCATTATTAACCTGTCCGAGCTTTGAATAGAAAAGCCCTGTTTGAAAGCTCAGCTTTTTCCTTATATGATATTTCAGATCCACACCGCCTGAGAAAGAGTATATTTCATTCTCCATGTTATTGTAATAGCTTTCATCCGGAATGATAGTTGCAGGCAAATCTTCTTTTTTAATGCTAATGGTTCGGTATGCATAAACAGGTGCAAGTTTTCCACCAATGGTCCATTTACCTGTTTTATTTTCGGTTTTTGGAGTTACCCAGTCTGTATCAAAAGCCAGGGCTTCGTCACCGGAAGGAACAAATTGATTGGGTTGAATTACCGGTTTATCAGTTGAAGTATTTATTGGTTCTGGTAAAACAGGTTCCTTTTTTGTCAGCTCCAATTTTTTTTCATCAGAAGTAACAACCGGCAATGATTCGTTTATGGCGACAGCTTCGTTGTCCGGTGAACGGGAAGGTTCGTCAAAAAACATCTTTTCAGTAGTTGTGATTGGAGGAGCAGGGCCCATAACTTTTTCTTCACTGTAATCTGTAAATGTTTGAGCAAAAATCTGTTTTTCTTCTACCGTTTTATTCGCACTGCTTTCAGACATAGCTGTCATTTCCTGACGCTGAGGTGCGGATGGTTCATTATCCAGGTTAAAGGAGGCAAAATAATACCCTGTTAAAAAGGCAATAAAGATTGCTGCAACAGCTGCACTCCACCGAAACAGCATCACTCTTCTGTTTTTGCGTTTCAGTACCAGCTCTTCTTTAATTTTACCCCAGGCGTACCCGGGAGGCTTTTCTTTAAAGCCTTTAAGGTTTTCCTGAAACAAGTTGTCGATATTTTGGTCGTTTACCGGCATGCTTATGGATTGGCTTGTTTAATTTCCATAAAAAAATATTTTTTTACCTTTTTTTGTAAGATTGATCTGGCACGGGCCAGGTTCGATTTTGATGTTCCTTCGGCAATGCCAAGTTTCTTACTGATCTCTTTGTGCGAATATCCTTCAATAACATACAGGTTGAATACCAACTTGTATTTAGGAGATAAATTTTGAATAAGCCTGACCAGTTCTTTGGCTGTTATGGTATTGATGATATCATCTTCAATAGTATCTTCAATACGTTCATCAATATCTCTTATCAGGTGCAGGTGCTTTTCTTTCCTGAATTTTTCGAGGGCTGTGTTAATAATAATTTTCCGCATCCATCCCTCGAAAGAGCCTTTATACCTAAAGGAGGAGATATGCTGAAAGATTTTAATAAAACCATCGTGGAGAATATCCTCGGCTTCGGTATAATCTTTGGCATAGTAAAGGCAAACTCCGAAAAGCTCCTCCGAAAACAGATTGTACAACCGTTCCTGATCTTTTATTTTTCCGGCTTTACATCCCTTGATTAATTCTTCAATCTCTGGATTCAATGGTTTTTTGCATTTTAAATAAAACACAAATATAGTGATTTTGCCGGTTTATTCAAAGAACGCACAACATATAGACGCATATATATGTTGAATGGTTGCGTAGCTTGTCCTGTTTTATGTAATAGGGCACCCAAAAAAACAATCAAGGTTTTCTGATCTCCTATTTTTTCATTTATTATTTATTATTGGTTATTATTTATTAACATTTCTCATTTCTCATTTCTGATTTAAAGTTTAAAGCTTTAATTTTGAGTCCACTCCGAAAAGTCAATTTCTTGC
>JAUXII010000140.1 GCA_030621075.1 Lentimicrobiaceae bacterium | reverse complement strand
AGGATCCTGACCGAAACCGGGAGTGGGGAAACCTGACCCATTATATACTGTCGAAGGTAAAATTCAGTTCTGATTTGTCACCGGTGCTGGCTCAGTGTTTGAGTCAGGGCCTTATCGATGAAAAACAGATGCACACACTGAAGCAAATCTTAACAGAACTGATTGCCGATCCTGAGATAGCTCAATTTTTCAAAGAAGGAGGTCATGCTAAAATGGAAACAGAAATACTCCTGCCTGATGGCGAATCTTTTAGGCCCGACCGTTTGATATTTAATGAGGATGAAACACTTATTGTAGATTATAAAACAGGTAAGCCATCTGAGAAGCATAAAATTCAAATAAAAAAATATGCTAACCTCCTTGAAGAGATGGGATATCCTGACGTGAAAAAGTACTTGATTTATGTTGACCAGACGGATAAGTTAATTGAGGTTGATTACTAAAAGGCACAAGATTTTTAATATATGATGGAATATGTTGATATTGAAAAAGTGATTGAACCAGGTGGCAAAATTCCTGTTATTGATGTCAGATCACCTTCGGAATACAAACACGGCCATGTGCCGGGTGCAGTGAATATACCTTTATTTGATGATGAGGAAAGAGCCAGGGTTGGGAAGTTGTACAAAAACTCGGGGAGAGATGCTGCAATACTTTTAGGATTGGAAATCGTTGGGCCTAAGATGGTAGGGCTTGTGAAGCAAGCACGTAAAGTAAACTCAAAAAATGGCCTGTTTATGTACTGCTGGCGTGGAGGTATGCGAAGTGCCAGTATGGCATGGTTGTTTAATACTTCCGGTTTAAAAGTAACAGTTGTGAAGGGAGGTTATAAAGCATATAGAAGATTTATAAGAGCTGAGTTTTCAAAACAAATGAATTGTTGGGTGCTTGGAGGAATGACAGGAAGTGGAAAAACAGAAATTCTGCACAAAATGAAACAGAAGGGAGAACAAGTACTTGATCTTGAAAAACTTGCAAATCATAAAGGGTCTGCATTCGGTGCCATCGGCCTGCCGCCTCAACCTACAAATGAGCAGTTTGAAAATGATCTTTACATGGAGTTTAGTTTTTTTGACCTGTCCAGTGTCGTTTGGATTGAGAATGAGAGCCGGTCCATTGGAACGAACAGCGTACCTGAACCACTTTTTAAACAAATGAAAGATGCTCCTCTTGTAAACCTTGTTATGGCTAAGAAGTTGAGAATTAAGCGATTGGTGATAGAATATACCTCTTTTAATCCGGAAAAACTGGAGGATGCCACTTTTAGGATTGCTAAAAAGCTTGGCGGCGCCCAAACGAAGAAGGCTGTTGAAGCTGTTCGCAATGGTGATTTTTATACAGCCATAGATATTGCATTAACATATTACGACCAAACATACCAGTACGGCCTGTTACGACGAGATGAAAAGTTGGTTTTTAATATTGAACTTGCAGAGGACAACCCGCAGAAAAGTGCAGACATCATCCTGGAACAGGTTGGGGGGATGGAACAACATATACTAAAAAATGCATTATGACTTTGAAGAAAACTATTTACCTTGATTATAACGCTACAACTCCTGTTGACGTGGAGGTTGCGGATGCTATGAAGCCTTTTATTTATGAATTTTTTGGCAATCCATCGAGTATTCATTCTTATGGAATTCAGGCAAAAAAAGCGATTGAAAAAGCCAGGAAGCAGGTTGCTGATTTAATCAAATGTGAGCCTGAAGAGGTGGTTTTTACCAGTGGTGGATCCGAATCAAATAACATGGCAATAAAAGGAGTGGCTTTGGCTAATCGTGAAAAAGGCAATCACATCATAACCTCTGCCATTGAGCATCCGGCTGTTCTGGAAGTGTGCCGGTACTTAGAAAAGCAGGGTTTCAGCATTTCTTATCTTCCTGTTGACTCATTCGGGATGGTTGATCCGGCCGATGTTGAAAAAGAGATCAACCCCGGAACAATTTTAGTCTCTGTTATGCATGCAAATAACGAAGTGGGTACCATTCAGCCCCTTGCTGAAATATCAAAAATTTGCCGTGATAAAGATATATTGTTTCATTCGGATGCTGCACAATCCGTTGGAAAAATTAAGACGGATATTCGTGAAATGGGAGTTGATTTGATGTCAATTGCCGGCCATAAAATGTATGCACCAAAAGGTATTGGCGCTTTGTATATCAATAAGGGAATTATATTGGAGAAGCTGATCCATGGAGCTGACCACGAGCAGAATAAACGTGCCGGGACAGAGAATGTACTGGAAATTGTCGGCCTGGGGAAGGCATGCGAAGTGGCAGGGAGAGACCTTGAAAAGAATCAACGGCATTTACTGGATATGCGGGACCGTTTGTATAATGGCTTGATTGAAAAAGGGTTGGATATTAAGCTTAACGGACATTTATCATATCGTCTGCCAAATACACTGAGCATCGGTTTTCGGGATATTGAAGCGAACACCCTCTTATGGTCGATGGATCAGTTGGCTGCCTCTGCCGGAGCTGCCTGCCATACCGATAGCGAAGAAACGTCGTCTGTTTTGATGGCCATGAAAGTGCCTGACGAATATTCCATGGGAACTATCCGGTTTTCTGTTGGCAAGTATACCACAAAGGATGAGATAGACACAGCGATTGATGTTATTGACAGGTCGGCGAAGACATTTGTTGATAGTGAAGATCAACAGCATGCTGTATTGGATGAAGAGGAAGTTAAGTTAACGCATTTCACTCACGGCATGGGATGTGCTTGTAAATTACGTCCGCAGGACCTGGAGGCTGTTTTGAAAGAGTTACCATTCTCAAATGATCCCAGGATCCTCGTTGGGACAGATACTTCGGACGATGCAGCAGTTTTTCGGATAGATGATGATAAAGCCATTGTTCAGACAGTCGACTTTTTCACTCCGGTAGTTGACGATCCGTATCATTTTGGCGCAATTGCCGCAGCAAATTCGTTGAGTGATATCTATGCAATGGGAGCCGAACCTCTTTTTGCGTTGAATATCGTTGGATTTCCGATAAGAAGATTGTCAGGTGATGTACTCCTAAAGATATTGAAAGGAGCTCAGGATAAGGTGGCAGAGGCCGGAATACCTATTCTTGGTGGGCACACCATCGAAGATAATGAGCCTAAGTTTGGCCTGGTAGTAACAGGAATTATTCATCCTGATATGGTACTTAAGAATTCGGGTGCCCAATCCGGCGACATGATCATCCTTACGAAACCAATCGGTACAGGGATCATTTCAACAGGGATCAAAAATGGAATGGCCGGCAAAGAGTTGCAGGAAAGGGTTATTTCCATCATGAGTGAACTGAACCGCAAAGCCGTTGAGATCGCAAAAAAATTCCCTCTTCATGCTTGTACCGATGTGACCGGCTTTGGGTTGTTAGGACATCTCAAAGAGGTTACTGAAGGTAGCCGGCTTGATGCGGAGATTTTTTTGAACAAAGTTCCACTCATTGAGCAGGTCAGAGAGCTGGCTGCTGCCAATATGATCCCGGGAGGAAGTATCAATAACCTGGATTATGTAAATAAGAAATTGATTTGGGGTAAATCCATCACTCGTATTGATAAGTTGATTCTGTGCGATGCTCAAACTTCAGGGGGGTTGTTACTGATTGTTCCTGCGGAGGTAGCAAATGATTTGCTGGCCCTGTTAAAAGCTGAGGGCATAAAAGATGCTGCCATCATCGGTAAGTTTCTTGGCAGGGGAGAAGGAATGATCAGTGTTATATAATCCTGCAAAATTTATTTAAGAAGGAAAAAATGTTATTATTATGAATTGACTAATTAACTTTGCCTTTTAATTCAAAAATACTGTTATGCCTCTTAAATGCGGAATTGTTGGATTGACCAACACAGGGAAAACTACTATCTTTAATTGTATGTCAAGTACAAAAGCTGAAGCTACTACTTATGCTTTTAGCACCTCCAAATCCAACCTTGGTATTATTGATATCCCGGATGATCGTTTATATGAGATAAACAAAATTGTTCATGCTGAGAAAGTCACGCCTGCAACGGTTGAGATAGTTGATATCCCAGGCCTGGCCAAAGGTTCCAGTCACGGGGAAGGGATCGGGAATAAATTTTTGGGTGATATACAACAAACCGATGCCCTTATTCAGGTGTTGCGTTGCTTTGATGATGTTAACCTGCCACACGTAGAAGGATCCGTTGACCCTGTGAGGGATATTGAAATTCTGGACCTTGAGCTTATTGTCAAAGACCTGGAAATGATTGAAAGGAAGATCCTGAAATTGGAGAAAATTGCCAGATCAGGCGATAAAGATGCGAAAAAAGGCGTGGATATCTTGCAACGGTATAAGGATCATTTCGAGGATTTTAAATCAGCCAGAACATTGGAAATAGATGAAGCAGATAAACGAATTACCGGCGATCTGTTTCTTCTATCCGACAAACCGGTGGTTTATGCCTG
>JAUXII010000043.1 GCA_030621075.1 Lentimicrobiaceae bacterium | reverse complement strand
GATGAAAAAATGAGATTGGGGAGATTCCAGAGCGGTCAAACGGGGCAGACTGTAAATCTGTTGGCTAAGCCTTCGGAGGTTCGAATCCTCCTCTCCCCACAACCAAATTCATTTTGCGGAAATAGCTCATTTGGTAGAGCGAAAGCCTTCCAAGCTTTAGGTGGCGGGTTCGAATCCCGTTTTCCGCTCTGAAAAGCCGATGTAGCTCATTTGGTAGAGCGCGTCCTTGGTAAGGACGAGGTGACGGGTTCAAATCCCGTCATTGGCTCGAAAATATTGAACAGGCAATTTATGTGTAAACTTTTAATTAAACATTATTTGATATGGCAAAAGCAAAATTTGAACGCACGAAACCGCATGTTAATATTGGTACTATTGGTCATGTTGACCATGGCAAAACAACATTAACCGCTGCAATAACCTTAAATCTTCAGGACAAAGGATTAGCAGAGTATAAATCGTTTGATGAAATTGATAATGCTCCGGAAGAAAAGGAAAGAGGTATCACTATTAACACAGCTCATGTTGAGTATGAGACAGATAATAGACATTATGCTCATGTGGACTGTCCTGGTCACGCCGACTATGTAAAGAATATGGTAACAGGTGCTGCTCAGATGGATGGTGCAATTTTGGTTGTTGCTGCTGATGACGGCCCTATGCCCCAAACTCGTGAGCATATCCTGTTGGCTCGTCAGGTTGGTGTGCCTACACTTGTTGTTTTTATGAATAAAACCGACATGGTTGACGATGATGAACTGCTTGAACTCGTTGATATGGAAATCAGAGACCTGCTTTCATTCTATGATTTTGATGGCGATAATACACCGATCATCCAGGGGTCTGCTCTTGCAGCCCTCAATCAAGAACCTGAAGATGTTAAAAAGCTTTTTGAACTTATGGATGCTTGCGACTCATGGATCCCATTGCCGAAACGTGATAAGGATAAGCCCTTTCTGATGCCTGTTGAAGACGTTTTTTCAATTACAGGTCGTGGAACAGTTGCTACCGGACGAATCGAGACCGGAGTTGTTAATGTTGGTGATCATGTTGATATTATTGGACTGGGTGCTGGAAAGCTTAAATCAGTTGTAACTGGTGTTGAGATGTTTAGGAAAATTCTTGACAGGGGTGAAGCTGGTGATAATGCCGGATTGTTGCTGAGGGGTATTGATAAGAAAGCGATTACCAGGGGAATGGTTATTGCTAAGCCAGGCTCTATCACACCACATAAATATTTCAAAGGTGAAGTTTATGTATTGAAAAAGGAAGAAGGTGGCAGACATACTCCTTTCCATAATAAATATCGTCCGCAATTCTATTTTAGAACAACCGACGTAACTGGTGAAATATTTCTGCCTGAAGGAGTTGAAATGGTAATGCCCGGAGACCACGTAACAATTGAGGTTCATCTTATCTCAGAAATCGCAATGACCAAGGGCCTTAGGTTCGCTATCCGTGAAGGAGGACGAACTGTTGGTGCCGGACAGGTTATTGAGATTATTGAGTAATATGCATAAATTGCAAAAGGCGTTCCACTGATAGCTGGAATGCCTTTATTTGAATTAGTTAATTAATCTCAAACGGGTGTAGCTCAATTGGCAGAGTAGTGGTCTCCAAAACCATTGGTTGTAGGTTCGAGTCCTACCACCCGTGCTGATAATAACTTATAACTTAGAAATTTCATAAATGGCACGGTTTAAAATAAGAGAGTATATCAAGGAAAGCTATGACGAGTTGATGCATAAAGTTTCCTGGCCCAGCTGGAGTGAGTTGCAAAATAGCGCAATCGTTGTTTTTATTGCCTCCTTGATCGTTGCAATGATCATTTTTTTGATGGATATTTCATTTGAAAATATCCTAAAACAGTATTATAAGTTGTTTTAAACCCATTCTATTTTTAATTCTCTAATCAGATCAATAACTTTTCAATTTAGTAGTCACAATGGGTGAGCAGGAAAAAAAGTGGTACGTGGTTCGGGCAATCACCGGGAAGGAGAAAAAGGTGAAGATTTATCTCGAAAGTGAGATAGAACGGCTGAACCTTCACGATTACATTTCCCAGATACTCATCCCTACTGAAAAAGTGTTTCTGATTAGAAAAGGAAAGAAAGTTAGCAAGGATCGTAATTTTTTTCCGGGATATTTGATCATCGAAGCTGCACTTGTGGGCGAAATACCACATATTATTAAAAGTGTGCCGAATGTAATCGGATTCCTTGGTACAAAAGGCGAAGCCCACCCCCTTCGACCTGCAGAAGTGAATAGAATTCTAGGAAAAGTAGATGAACTTGCTGAGATGGGGGAAGGAATAAATGTGCCTTTTATTATTGGTGAAAGTGTGAAAGTTATTGATGGCCCGTTTAATAGCTTTAGCGGTGTTATAGAAGAAATTAATGAGGAGAAAAAGAAACTTAAAGTGATGGTTAAAATCTTTGGAAGAAAAACTCCTCTTGAACTCGGATTTATGCAAGTTGAGAAAGAACAATAAGTCTATTGCATTAGAAATAAGAAGTATTTAAAAAAAATATAAGGAAAGAGTAATGGCGAAAGAAGTTGATGGATTGATAAAACTTCAAATTAAAGGTGGCGCTGCAAACCCATCTCCACCAGTAGGCCCTGCACTGGGAGCTAAAGGTGTGAATATTATGGAGTTTTGTAAACAATTCAATGCAAGAACTCAGGATAAACCAGGCAAGGTTTTACCTGTTATAATAACTGTTTTTAAGGACAAATCATTCACTTTTATTGTAAAAACACCCCCTGTTGCTGTTCAGCTGCTGGAGGCTGCCAAACTTCAAAAAGGTTCTCCGGAGCCAAACAGGCAGAAAGTTGCTTCAGTCTCATGGGAACAGGTTAAGGTAATTGCCGAAGAAAAAATGGTCGACCTGAATGCCTTTACCATTGAATCAGCTATGAAAATGGTGGTTGGAACTGCTAGAAGCATGGGGATTAAAGTAAAAGGAACTCCGCCATTTGAAAATAATTAGTTGAACAGTATTAATTTTATAAAGAGATGGGCAAATTAACAAAAAGCCAAAAGGCTGCGCTTGAGAAATTCGATAAGAACACCACATATCCAATTAATGAAGCAGTAGCTATTGTTAAAAATATTACTACCGTCAAATTTGATTCTTCTGTTGACATTGATGTGCGATTGGGCATTGATCCCCGAAAAGCTAATCAGATGGTTAGAGGTACGGTTACATTGCCGCATGGAACTGGTAAAACTAAAAAAGTTCTGGTTCTTTGTACACCTGATAAAGAGGAAGAAGCAACAGCAGCGGGAGCTGATTTTGTGGGGCTGGATGATTATATTCAGAAAATAAAAAATGGTTGGACTGATATTGACGTGGTAATCACCATGCCTAGTGTTATGGGTAAGGTTGGGCCTTTGGGGAGAATCTTGGGACCAAGAGGATTGATGCCAAATCCCAAAACTGGTACCGTTACGATGGATATTGGAAAAGCAGTTAACGATGTAAAAGCAGGTAAGATTGATTTTAAAGTGGATAAGTACGGAATCATACACTCTCCTGTTGGAAAGGTCTCTTTTTCTGAGGAAAAGCTGATTGAAAATACAAACGAATTAGTGCAAACTATTGTCAAATTGAAACCATCCGCTGCGAAAGGTACATATGTGAAAAGTATTTACCTCTCCAGTACAATGAGCTCAGGGATAAAAATTGATCTGAAATCTATTGTATAGAAGAAGAGTGTGCTCTCGAATTAATTGAAGGAAGAAAAATTATGAATAGAGAAGAAAAAAATCAACTTATTGATTCGCTGGCAGAGCGCTTAGTGGATAACAATAATATCTATCTGGCAGATATATCAGAACTGAATGCTGATCATACCAGCGAATTGAGAAGGCTCTGCTTTAAAATGAACATCGAATTATTGGTGGTTAAAAATACGTTGCTTAAGAAAGCAATGGAAAAAACGGATAAAGATTTCGGGTCATTGTCAGAAACGTTAAAAGGCCCTACATCATTAATGATTTCCGATACAGGTAATGCACCTGCTAAGCTTATTCAATTGCTTAGAGAAACTCACGACAAACCTGTTCTGAAAGGTGCATTCATAGATCAGGCTATTTTTGTTGGCGATGATCAATTAGAAATATTGGCAAATATTAAGTCAAGAGAGGAATTAATTGGCGAAGTCATTTCATTGTTGCAGTCACCTGTTAAAAATGTTATTGGTGCGTTGCAATCAGCAGGCCAGGATCTGTCGGGGATATTGAAGACCTTAGCAGAAAAAGAAGCATAATTTCGAATTATATATGATAGGAAATAATTAATAAATCTTAAAACGAAAATAAAATGGCAGATTTAAAAGCTTTTGCAGATCAGCTTGTTAACTTAACAGTTAAAGAGGTTAATGAGTTAGCTGGAATATTAAAGGACGAATATGGTATTGAGCCGGCAGCAGCAGCAGCAGTAGTTGCAGCACCTGGCGCAGGCAGTGGCAGCGAGGAAGCAGCTGAAGAACAAACTTCATTTGATGTAATTATTAATGCTCCTGGACAATCGAAACTTGCAGTTGTTAAACTCGTTAAAGAACTTACAAGCTTAGGATTGAAAGAAGCTAAAGAATTGGTCGACTCAGCTCCAAAGGCTATAAAAGAGGGAGTGTCCAAAGATGAAGCAGAAGCATTACAAAAACAATTAGAGGAGGCTGGAGCAGAGGTTGAGGTTAAATAACAAAGGACATATCAGATAATGATAGAGAGATAGGCTTCTTCCTCTTTTTAGACGGAAGAGTCTATTTCTTTTATTATTGATTTATAATAATTGATCATTCATCTAATAACCGATCTGCCTTTTGGTGGATAAAAATTTAAGACCTTGGCTAAAGAAATAATTGAAAGAATCAATTTTAGATCAGCGCAGATCCAAACAGATTATCCTGATTTTCTTGATATTCAGCTGAAATCATTCCGCGATTTTTTCCAGTTGGAAACAAATCCCGAGAATCGAATGAATGAAGGGCTGTATAAAGTGTTCTCTGAAAACTTCCCGATAACGGATGTGAGAAATAACTTTGTTCTGGAATTTTTGGATTATTTTATCGATCCCCCCAGGTATTCAATAGAGGAGTGTATTGAAAGAGGACTCTCCTATAGTGTTCCTCTTAAAGCAAAATTGAAGCTTTATTGCACTGATCCGGATCATGAAGATTTTGAAACCATTATCCAGGATGTTTACCTGGGAATGATTCCTTACATGAGTCCCAAAGGTACATTTATTGTCAACGGAGCCGAACGAGTTGTGGTTTCACAATTGCATCGATCTCCCGGAGTATTCTTTGGGACAAGCTTCCATGCTAACGGACAACAATTGTACTCGGCACGTATTATCCCATTCAAAGGATCGTGGATGGAATTTACAACTGATATTAATAATGTATTGTATGCCTATATTGATAGGAAAAAGAAGCTTCCTTTAACTACATTGCTTAGGGCTATCGGTTATGAAACTGATAAAGATATTCTTGAAATATTCAACCTGGCAAGAGAAGTTAAAGTAAGCAAAGCAGGACTGAAAAAGGTGCTGGGCGATAGATTGGCCGCCCGGGTTGTTCGATCCTGGATTGAAGATTTTGTTGATGAAGATACAGGGGAGGTTGTCTCAATTGAGCGTACTGAGGTCATTATCGACCGGGAAACAATATTAGAGAGTAAACATATTGAATCGATCATCGAAGCAGGTATCAAAACGATCCTTATTCATCGTGATGAAGCTGAATCGAATGATTATTCAATAATCTTTAACACCCTGCAAAAAGATACTGCAAACTCAGAAAAGGAAGCTGTTGAATTTATTTACAGGCAGCTAAGAAATGCCGAACCTCCTGATGAAGAAACTGCAAGAGGAATAATTGATAAACTGTTTTTCTCTGATAAGCGTTATGACCTGGGTGATGTAGGTCGCTACAGGATAAATAAAAAGTTAGAACTTTCTACCCCTCTTGATATTAAAGTACTGACTAAGGAAGATATTATTTCAATTGTAAAATATCTTATTCAACTCGTAAATGCAAAAACCGAGATCGATGATATCGACCATCTGAGTAATCGTCGCGTCAGGACTGTGGGCGAGCAGTTGTATAACCAATTTGGTGTTGGACTTGCCAGGATGGCAAGAACAATCAGGGAAAGAATGAACGTCAGGGATAATGAAGTATTTACACCAACTGACCTGATCAATGCTAAAACCTTATCATCTGTTATTAATTCATTTTTTGGAACAAACCCGCTATCCCAGTTTATGGATCAGACCAATCCATTGTCTGAACTTACCCATAAACGTAGGGTCTCCGCATTAGGACCGGGTGGTTTGTCGCGTGAAAGGGCCGGTTTTGAAGTACGTGATGTTCATTTTACGCATTACGGGCGTCTTTGTACTATTGAAACACCTGAAGGACCAAATATTGGGCTGATATCATCTCTTTGTGTTTATGCTAAGATAAATAAATTAGGTTTTATCGAAACACCTTATTGGCAGGTTGAAAAGGGTAAAGTGCTACTTGATACACCTCCTGTTTTTCTTACTGCTGAAGAAGAAGAAGATAAAATTATTGCTCAGGCCAGTACACGGATCGACGAGACTGGAAATGTTGAGAGTGAAAAGGTGAAAGCAAGGTATCTGGCTGACTATCCAATTATTGAGAGTGAAAAAATTAACTTGATTGACGTTGCTCCAAATCAAATTGCATCCATTGCAGCCTCTCTGATTCCATTCCTCGAACATGATGATGCAAACCGTGCGTTAATGGGATCTAACATGATGCGGCAAGCCGTTCCTTTGCTGTCTCCTGAAGCTCCGATTGTTGGAACTGGAATTGAAAGGAGTGTGGTTACCGACTCAAGGGTTCTGATTTATGCCGAAGGAGATGGTATTGTTGAGTATGTTGATGCATTTGAGATTGTTGTTAAGTATTCTCGTGAGGAAACTGAAAAACTCATAAGTTTTGAAGGTGATGTTATACGTTATGGCCTTACCAAGTTTTTACGTACCAACCAAAACACCTCTATTAACCTTAAACCCATTGTTAATAAAGGAGCCAAAGTTAAAAAAGGTGATGTTTTATGTGAAGGATATG
>JAUXII010000235.1 GCA_030621075.1 Lentimicrobiaceae bacterium | reverse complement strand
TATATCAATTTTTTTCTGCCGTTCTGCTTTATTTGTATTGTATGCATCATCGGACAGAGGCCTTCCGGTAGTATATACTTTTTTAAACGTGGACTTAGGCTTTTTTTTAAACCAGTTAAGCAGATTTTTTAAGGCATACCAATTTATGCCAAATGGATCATTGATACCCTTTTTATAAAGTATGATGAATATATATCCCCATAATGCACCTCCAAGGTGAGCAATATGTCCACCCGGATTACCTTTGTTAATGCTTAAAATATCGAGTACGACAAAAACAATGGCAATGTGCTTTAACTTCACCCTTCCCAGAAAAATCAAATTCACCTGATAATCAGGTGCCAGTGTGGCTATTGCAATCAGAATGGCAAGTACAGAAGCTGAAGAGCCTAAAGCCACAGAATAGGAAACCGTCTCCTGGAAAACAGGGAAAATATTATAAGAAACAACATAGAAAAGTCCCCCGGCAATTCCGCCCCAGATATACGTATTAACAAGTCTTTTGTCGTTAAGGTATTCCGTAAATATTTTACCGCCAAAATAAAGAACGATCATATTAAAGAACAGGTGAAAAAAACTTTCCTGAACGAACATGTAAGTAAATAGTGTCCAGGGTTTAACAAGCAATGACTCAAGATCAGATGGAAGGGCAAGCCAATAGGTGATCTTTGATATTCCTGTGAGTTTATCAGGATCAGCATTAATGATAAATAACCATAAGATTACATTGATGATGTTGACTAAAATAAAAACGACAATGTTAATGATGATCAAATTAGCAAGTGCCGAATTGCTTTTAAAGAATTTTTTTATGTCGTCCAAAAAATGTTGTGATGGGTTCACGTTAATATCTTCCTGTTCGTGGATGTTTTTGCCAATATTTTATCATAAAGAAACCAAAGACCATGCCACCAAGGTGAGCGAAATGGGCAACATTATCACTGGGGTTATTTGCAAAGCCCATGTATAGTTCCAGTGCGCCATAGATCATAACAAAATATTTTGCCTTGATAGGGAAAGCAAAATATATATATATAATAGTATTCGGAAAGAGCATCCCAAATGCGAGCAGGATTCCGAAAACAGCTCCTGAAGCGCCAACGGTTGTACTGTTTATAACAGTATTTAATTTTCCGAGTGTGTGGTCTGAAAAGTTTTTTCCCCCTAAAAGTAAATCATATCCATGTTCATAAACATAATTTACCGTATCAGGTGATAATAATGATTCTAACTTTACCACTTGAATATACAGTACCAGTAGCTGCAAAACGCCCGCTCCGATTCCTGTTACCATGTAATAGATGAGAAATCTTTTAGGCCCCCATACATTTTCCAACACATTCCCAAACATCCATAAGGCGAACATGTTAAATAAAATATGCATAATTCCGCCATGCATAAACATATAGGAAACCAGTTGGTGAGGCCTGAATTGTGGCGATCCTGTAAAATGCAACCCCAGGTACTCTGTCAAATCAAAGCCAGTAGCATGACCTATAGCATAAGTTGCCAGAAAAAATAGTATATTAATAATGATCAGGTTTTTCACTACCGGAGGTAGAACCCTGAACCCACTGGGCCTATATTGTTCGTAACTCATTTGTTGTCTTGATTCATTTAACTTTTAAATTGTGCTTCAATATCACCGAAATTCAATATTATATGTGTTCGTTTCCCTTCAGGTGACACTTCAGGAGCCTGACAGGCAAACAATTCATCAATGATATTGTTCATTTCTTTCTCGCTAAGTTTTGTCTCTTTTTTTATGGCTGATTTTTTTGCCAACGATCGTGCAAAGTTAATTTTTTTGTCTTGTGTTAAATCATTAATATTTTTCTTGTAATTTTCAATAACAGATTCCAGGAATTCACTCATGTCCTGCTCGTGAATCCCTGCGGGGGCACCATCAATAATAAATGTATATTTTCCGAATTCGTTGATTTCAAAACCGGAAGCCCGCACTTCGTTTATAATCTCAAGTAATATTTCCGCATCATTGGGAGAAAATTTTACTGTTTGTGGGAATAGGAGTTGCTGTGAAGCTCCCTTATTATTTTTTATCATTTCAAGGAACCTCTCATACAGTATTCGTTCATGAGCCCGTTGAATGTCAACAATAAGTAAGCCGGATTTAATATTTGTTATGATATAGCGGTTATGAAACAGGATAAAATTTTCATTTTTTAAAAGATGTTGCATCTGTGACCATTCAGGATCAATTGCTGTTTGACCGGGCTGGGGGTCGACAACCTCTCCCTGATCGGTTGGAGTTGTTGGTTTACTATCACTCAAATCATATAACTTCTCCCACTGCTCTTTGTTTCCTTTTGAACCATGTTGAATTCTATTCCCTGCTACATTAGGATTATCAAAGGGGTTATAATCCGGATCAATCCTAACAACAGGTTGACTGATAACTTTGTTTTTATCAGGATTGATGAATGGGATACTATGTTCAACATCAAAATCAATACTAGGGGTCAGGCTATGAGAGCCAATGGCTTTTTTAACAGCGGATTTTAAAATAGCATAAATAACCTGCTGGTGCTGAAAATTGATTTCAGTTTTAGTTGGATGAATATTAACATCGATCGTTTTCGGATCCACTTCAAGATTGATGAAATATGTAGGAAAAGCGTTATCAGGAATGAGTTCTTCAAAAGCATTTTCAACAGCATGGTGGAAGTACGGATGCTTCATGTACCGGTTGTTGGTAAAGAAATATTGCTCCCCTCTTGTTTTGCGGGCGTACTGTGGTTTACCAATGAAGCCTTTAACCTTAATCATTTTTGTTTCTTCTTCAATGGAAACAAGCCTTTCGCTATAGTTGCTTCCCATGATGTTTACAATCCTGGCTTTCTGGTTGGATGCCGGAAGCTTAAAAACCGGTTTGTCATTATGGAAAAGTGAGCAGGCAATACCAGGATTGATGATGGCTATTCGTTGAAACTCTTCAAGAATATGCCTGGTTTCAACAGAATTTGATTTCAGAAAATTCCTTCTTGCAGGTACATTATAGAATAAGTTTTTCACAGAAACAGCTGTTCCATTCTGACAGCCACAGGGTTGTTGTTTTTTTACCTTTGACCCTTCAACAGTTATGCAGCTCCCCAATTCATCCTCTATACGTTTTGATTTCATTTCTACCTGTGCCACAGCCGCAATGGAAGCCAATGCTTCCCCTCTGAAGC
>JAUXII010000117.1 GCA_030621075.1 Lentimicrobiaceae bacterium | reverse complement strand
CAACAGGCGAATCATCGGCAGTCGTGCTGATTTTTATGAACCGGGACGTAACTTTTTTGTAAATATTTTAATTACATTATGATTGAAAATAATAAACCGATGATTAAAAAGTTAATCTTAATGTTGATCATTCTTTCTGGTGTGATAGGTTGTGAATTGAAAGATCAGGATGTGAAGGTGACTTATATTGTCACGGACTCTGATTCCGGCTTTGAACTCTATTATCAAAATAATGAAAAGGAATTGGTTTACGAAAAAGTAATTACCAATAGTGAAGAAGATGAATGGAAATATACATTTGTTGGAGAGAGGGGTGATATTGTTTTTATGTCTGTCATTTACTATGATGTAAATTCAAAAGTCAGAGCTATGATCAAATTGGATGAAAAGATTTATAAAGAGGGGATCAGCAGGTACGATACGGCGAGTTTTTTAGTAGTATCGGGTACGATACCCTATTGATGAAAGTTATGATGTATAAAAGTCAATTTATTAATATTATTAGTCTGTTGATTTCTCTAATGGTAATCATAGTTTCTTGTTCGAAAGAGCCTGAGCCGGAACCGGAACTCCCTGATACCGGAAAGATAACATTTAGTTTTAACCATTACCTGGATGGTGAGACGCTGCAGGTTGATACTATGAAATATGTCAATGCTGCAGGGAACCTTTTTTTGGTGACCGAGGTTCAGTATTTCATTTCAGATGTAACCCTGCATCGTTCGGATGGGATGGAATTTTTAATTGACGATTGGAAGGATATGCATTATATTGATAATGATATCCCATCAACCATGACCTGGGAGGTTTTCGATGATATCCCAACAGGAGAATATGATTTTATTTCGTTTACATTTGGGATCAGTGAAGAGAAAAACCACTCACTTATGTTTGTGAATCCGCCTGAAAGAGACATGTTCTGGCCGCAGGTATTGGGTGGAGGATATCATTACTTGAAATTGAATGGTAAATGGAAGAATGATACAATAATTACTAACCGGCCGTTTGAGTTTCATCTTGGAATTGGCCAGATCTACAAGGGCGATAGCGTTTATGTTCCTGATATTATTAATTTTATTCATAACGCCTTTGAGGTGATTTTACCAACATCTTCATTCACGATAGCAAAAGGTGTGAAAAAAAATATTTTTATTGTAATGAATGTTGAAAACTGGTTTCAGAATCCTTTTGTTTATGATATGGCAATGAATTCTGAGAATACAATGCAGTATCAGGCCTCAATGCACATAGGATGTATGAATGGGAAGGAAGATGTTTTTGAAGTGGCAGAAATACGGGATGCGAGATGAAAGTAAAGTGTTTCATATTATTTTGGATTCTCACAATAGTACTTGTGGTTTTTTCTTGTAAAAAGGATCCAACTCCTGAGCCACCGCCGTATCAGCCAACACCCTATCAAATTGAGATCCCGAAATATTTCCCTACCCAATTAAATATTCCGGCTGATAACCCTATGACGGTAGAAGGTATCGAACTGGGCCGGTACCTTTTTTACGATGGCCGTCTTGGCGGCAGAACACACCCCGACTCTCTGATGAGTTGCGCTACTTGTCATTTACAATCCAACTCTTTTGAATGTGGAATTAACCACCCGGAATACATAGGGGGCTTTCCTCATGGTATAACAGGGAAGCCGACACCTCATGTGATGTTGCCGCTTATTAATCTGGTATGGAATCAATCCGGATACTTATGGAATGGATTTATCAGCAATGATAATCCTTTGCCGCAATACAGAAATATTGAGTCTCTGGTGTGGATGGGCGTTGTGGCAGAGCATGAAATGAACAGTGATACAACCCGTGTAAAGGAACTCTTCCAGGCCATCCCGGGCTATCCCGAATTATTTAAAAAGGCTTTCGGCTCGGAGGAAGTGACCCTTGATCGAATTAGTAAGGCTATTGCTCAGTTTATCAGGACGTTGATCTCTTCTGATACTAAATTTGACCGGTATATCAGGGGCGAAGAGCAGTTATCAGATCCTGAATTAAGGGGATTTATTTTATTTACTACTGAAGAAGGAGCCGATTGTTTTCACTGCCATGGTGGTTTTGGAAATCCACTCTTCACCACAAACCTGTTTTATAATAATGGGAAAGATTCACTTTTTACCGGACCGTATGAAGATCTGAGGGACCGGTATCATGTAACTGGCGACCTGATGGATTTGGGAGCTTACAAAGCAACCACGGTAAGAAATATTGAATTCACAGGGCCTTATATGCATGATGGCCGGTTTGCCACATTGGATGAAGTAATTGATTTTTATTCCCACCATGTTGTATGGTCACCATATATCAACCCTTTAATGCATCATGTAACTAAAGGAGGTGTCCAGCTTCTTCCATCAGAAAAGCAAGACCTGAAAGCGTTTTTGAGAACACTGAGAGATACCACCTTTATAAATAATCCTGCCTATGCCAGTCCCGGGGTGTTCCCTGATGGTTCAAGGTTTTGAGTCGTGTCCTGATGCTGCAGTACTTTGTAATTTATTATTGGTTATTGGTTGTTTCTCATTTCTGATTTAATAATCTACTTCCATTCCAAGGTTATAGAAAATAAACCCCCACTCGTCAGCTACTTCTTCAATGATTTTAGAGGTTGGCTTTCCTGCTCCGTGGCCCGCTTTGGTTTCAATGCGAATTAAAACAGGGTTGTCGCCAACATGTTTTTCCTGGATTGTTGCCGCAAATTTAAACGAATGGGCCGGTACTACACGGTCGTCATGATCGGCAGTTGTGATAAATGTTGCCGGATACTGAATGCCATCTGTTAAATTATGGAGCGGTGAATAATCGAACAAATAGCTGAACATAGTAGAATCGTCATCGCTTGTACCATAGTCACCTGCCCATGCCCATCCAATGGTAAATTTATGGTATCGAAGCATATCCATAACACCCACTGCAGGCATAGCTACTTTGAAAAGTTCAGGCCGCTGTGTTATGCAGGCACCAACTAACAAACCACCATTTGAGCCCCCTGCGATAGCTAACTTATCAGGATTTGTATATCCCTGATCAATAAGATATTCAGCTGCAGCAATAAAATCATCAAAAACATTTTGCTTTTGAAGTTTTATCCCGGCTTTATGCCATTCTTCACCATATTCTCCACCGCCTCTCAGGTTTGCCAGGGCAAGCAGACCACCATTTTCAAGGAATATCAAACGGCTGACACTGAAATAAGGAGTTAGGCTTATATTGAATCCACCATATCCATAAAGGTAGGTTGGATTTTCGCCATTTAGTTTCATATCCTTATGGTGAACGAGGAACATTGGAATTTTTGTACCGTCTTTACTTTCATAAAAAACCTGATTTGTAACATAATCACCGGGATTGAAGTCGATATCAGATTCTTTATAAATCTCTGATCTGTTTGAGGAGATATCGTATTTAAAAATAGTAGAAGGGAATATAAATGAGGTAAAAAGATAAAAAGCAATATTCTCATCTTTTTTACCACTGAATCCATATAAAGAACCTATGCCCGGTAAAGCGAGTTCGTCTATGTATTTACCTCTTAAATTGTAGATAAAAGCTTTACTGGAGGCATCTTTCATGTATTCAGTGACAATATGATTTCCAATGAGCGTTGCACCTTTTAGCACTTCTTCTTTCTCTGGGATCAATGTTTTCCAACTTTTCTTTTCTGCCTTGTTTATGTTGATCATAACCAACTTTTTCTTTGGAGCCCCATCGTTAGTCATAACTAAAAATGCATTGCCAATATTATCAACCACCCCATACTGGTATTCAAAACCATCAGCTAATTTGATAAACTCGTTGCCGGGTGTAGTCAGATTTTTATAATAGAGTGCGTTGCCGTCGGTTGATTCAGATTCATACAAAATGAGAAAACTTTCATCATCTGTGGTAGCTGCGTAATAATTCCTTTGAGCGTTATCCCTGTTTTCATGTACAAGAACGTCTTCACTTTGCGGTGTTCCCACTTTATGATAATAGACTTTATGAAATTCATTTTTTGATGATAGTTCCAGCCCTTGTTCAGGTTCGTTAAAGCGGCTATAATAGAAACCCTCGCCTTTCCATGAGATACCGGAAAATTTGACCCAACGGATTTCATCATCAAGTTGTTTACGGCTATCTATCTCCATAACATATATTTTGTTCCAGTCTGAACCTCCCTCAGCAGTTGCATATGCCAGGTACTTGCCATCCTTTGACACAGCGGAAGTAGCTAATGCGATAGTACCATCCTCAGAAAGTTCGTTGGGATCCAGAAGGACTTTAGGTTCAGCATCTAACGTTTCCTGAATATAAATAACACTTTGGTTTTGTAAACCGTCATTTTTGGAAAAGAAATACTTACCACCTTCCTTGAAAGGAACTCCGTATTTAGGGTAGTTCCAGAGTTCTGTAAAACGTTCTTTGATTTCTTCCCTGAACTCAATTTCTTCCAGGTACCCATAAGTGACTTCATTTTCTGCCTTCACCCATTCGGCTGTTTCCTGAGAAGTATCATTTTCTAACCAACGATAAGGGTCGGCTACTTCTACTCCAAAATAACTATCAACAACATCTCCTTTTTTCGTGTCGGGGTATGTGACCTTGATTTCTTTAACTTTCGTTGTGCAAGCTGCTATTAATGTTATTCCGATAATGGCAGTTAAATAAACATATTTTTTCATGATCCGATTTTTTGATTGTTAATGATGCTTTTATGCTGAAAAATGAGTATTTTTATATTTCATTTTTAGTATAAAGGAGTGCAAATATAATAAATAACATTGATCAACAAGCAGATATACATAGGCACTTTTACATTTGTTTTTTTCTTTTGGTTATTACTTGCTTTACAGGTATATGCCCAAAATGAAGCCAATGTTTGGTTATTTGGAGAATATTCGGGTTTGGATTTCAACCATGATAAACCGGTTGCCATCACTGAAAATCAGGTGATGATTGCTGAAGTTGACTGTTCATCGATTGCCGACAATAATGGGAACCTTCTTTTATTTACCAATGGTGAGACAATATGGAACAG
>JAUXII010000286.1 GCA_030621075.1 Lentimicrobiaceae bacterium | reverse complement strand
AGAAATTGAAGCCGAAGGTCGGCTATATGGCCTGCTGGCCAGTGTAAAAGGAGTTTCACCTGGAAAGCAGGTGATCAAAACCATCATCAGTTACTCAAAAGTTCTAAAAGTATTTGAATCCAGATTGCTGGGTAATATTAATATAATCATGAACTAATAATTTTGGTTTTATTGCGAGCCGCTTCTATATCAGGAGCGGCTTTTTTATTTTGTAACTTTTATCTTTTTACTTTTGCTTTTTATTTTGATTACTATGATAAGCAAAAAGGAAAGGTTTAAACTTGTAACAGACTACTTCCTCAAACATCGCCCTGTTGCTGAGACAGAATTGCAGTATGCTGATCCATATGAGTTGATTGTTGCGGTTATGCTCTCTGCACAATGTACCGATAAACGGGTTAATATTATTACTCCTGCTTTCTTCAGGCAATTTCCTTCGGTTGAGTCATTAGCCTTAGCAGAGGAAAAGAATGTTCTGGAGCTTGTGAAAAGTTGCTCCTATCCAAATAGCAAAACACGTCATTTGATTAAAATGGCCAGAATGCTTATTGAAAAATTTAACGGAATTATGCCTTCCGGTATTGAACAGCTTCAAGAATTACCGGGTGTTGGAAGGAAAACAGCCAATGTGATTGCATCTGTTATTTTTAATAAACCGGTGATGCCTGTTGATACGCATGTTTTCCGGGTTTCTGCCAGAATTGGGTTAACAAATAATGCGAAAACGCCTTTGGAGACCGAAAAACAATTGATTAAATATTTTCCCGACCACCTAATCCCAATTGCTCACCATTGGCTTATTTTGCATGGAAGGTATGTTTGCCTGGCCAGAAAACCAAAATGTGACGAATGTGGATTAAATAATTTTTGCAGATATTATGAGAAGCAGAAAACGAGAAAGGAAAAAAAGTAGTAATTTTAACCCGGAGATTTTATTTTTTTTAAAAAAACAGGGTAACATTTTGGGGTTTTCCGAATTAACAGGAAAGAAACACAATTATTTTGTTGCAAATTAAAATTTGATATTATGACGGAAGAAAATAAAGAATTAAAGCAAAAAGAGAAGGCTCTTCAACTTGTCATTGATAAGATGGAAAAGGAGTATGGAAAAGGAACAATAATGAAAATGGGCGACTCACCGGTAGCAGACATTGATGTCATATCATCAGGGTCAATCACGCTGGATATCGCACTTGGCATCGGAGGGATACCTCGTGGCAGGGTGACAGAAATTTATGGACCTGAATCTTCTGGGAAAACAACATTGGCTGTTCATGCCATTGCTGAGGCACAGAAAGCTGGTGGTATTGCTGCATTTATTGATGCTGAACACGCCTTCGACAGGTTCTATGCTGAGAAGCTTGGTGTTGATGTTGAAAATCTCCTGATCTCCCAACCTGATAATGGCGAGCAAGCTCTTGAGATTACCGAAAACCTTATTCGTAGTGGTGCAATAGATATTATTGTGATCGACTCTGTTGCAGCCCTAACACCGAGAAGTGAAATAGAAGGCGAAATGGGTGATTCCAAAATGGGTTTACAGGCGCGTCTTATGTCTCAGGCACTTAGAAAACTAACATCTACCATAAGTAAAACAAATACAAGTTGTGTTTTTATTAATCAACTTCGTGAAAAAATTGGTGTGATGTTTGGAAACCCTGAAACAACAACAGGTGGGAATGCTTTGAAGTTTTATTCTTCGGTGCGGCTGGATATTCGACGGATCGGCCAGATAAAAGATGGCGATAAAATGATAGGAAACAGGTCGAGAGTTAAAGTGGTAAAAAATAAACTTGCCCCACCTTTTAGGGTGGCTGAGTTTGACTTAATTTTTGGAACCGGTATTTCCAAAACCGGCGAAATAATTGACCTGAGTGTTGAGCATAATATTATTAAAAAAAGTGGTTCCTGGTTTAGCTATGGCGAAACGAAACTGGGGCAGGGGAGAGATAGTGTGAAAAAATTGCTGCTTGATAACCCTGAACTAGCTGAGGAACTTGAAAATAAGGTTCGTGAGGCCCTGAGTAAGGAATCATAGAATGACAAAATCAATCATCTTTTTTTTTTCTTTCCTGCTTATATTCGTTGCCTGTAATCCTAAGACAGGTGATGGAGATTCGCAAGAAAAAGTAACTATTGATAGCCACCCTGAAAAGATTTTTTCCATCAATGAACAGATAATGCAGGACTCAACAAATGCAGATCTGTTTGATGAAAGAGCCAGGTATTATGTAGAAATTGAAGATTACAATTCTGCACTGGCCGATATTAACAGGGCACTTTCTCTTGAATCAACAAATGCAGCTTTTTTTCTTACCCTTTCAGATATTTACATGCTGATGCGTGAAACAGATAAGGCGAAAGAATCCCTTTTTAAAGCAATTGAATTAGGGGAAATGAATCCTGAGCCTTTTGTTAAGCTGGGGAGGATCCATTTGATTTTAATGGATTATGCTACAGCTATTGAATTTTTAGATCAGGCTGTTTTTCTTGACAGGGTGAATCCACAGGCATTTTTCCTGAAGGGAGTTGCTTATCTTGAAACAGGTGACACATCACGCGCTATTGATAATTTTCAGGTAGCAGTCCAACAAGATCAGGAATTCCTTGATGCGTTTATTCAGCTTGGTGCTTTGTATGCCGGGAAAAATGATCCGATAGCACTGGACTACTA
>JAUXII010000275.1 GCA_030621075.1 Lentimicrobiaceae bacterium | reverse complement strand
TTCAAAAAGCGAGGGAAGGACAAAAAGCTCCGATTGTTGGTAATTGGCCGCCATATCTTCATCAGCTACATACCCAATAATCTTAACTTTTTCTTCCATGTTTTTTTCTTTGATAATCGTGCGCATTTTATCAAAAACACCGAGCTCTCTTTGTTTTGGTTTTGGCGATCCTCCTCCTATAACCAGGTCAATATCCTTAATTTCTTTAATTACAAGAGCAAATGCTTCAAGCAAAAGGTCGTGCCCTTTGTTTGTATCAATACGGCTAAGGCAATAGATATATTTATCAGGCAAAACGGAACGAATATTTATATCTCCTTTATCAGGTAAATGAAATCGATGTACATCAACTCCGGGTGGTATGGTAACAATATTATCAGCTTTGAAATTATAGAGATTAAACAATTTTTCCCGTTGGAGGTCGGTGGTAACTGACTGTGCATTTACAGTGCTAAATACCCTTAGTTCTTCGCTGATGCGATGGTTGAAGTTAAACTTTTTCTCCATCTCGATTGGATCACCACCCATTTGATCTTTTTTCCATGCACCAAGTGAATGTGCAGTAAAAAAACATGGTTTATGAAATACTTTGGCTACATCAACAGCCACAATACCAGCATCAACATAATGGCCATGATAAAGATCATAGGATAAATGGTTGTTTCTAATAAAGCCTATCATGTTATCAGCCAGTTCGGGTAGCACATCATAAATAAATTCTTTAGGAATAAACTCCCATTTCCCTGCCGGAATTCGAATTACACGAACACCGGGGTTATCCGGAACCGGATCGATCTGTTTTTTGCTTTTATCGAACCAGCGCGTATAAATATCTACTTTAATCCCTGTTCTCGCAATTGATTTGGCCAGTTCCAGTACATACACAACCTGTCCCCCGGTATCTGTCTGTCCAAGTTGAGGAACAGGGTCGAAGTATCCATGGGTGCTGAGTAATGCTATATTTTTTAATCGTTGTGAAGCCATATTATGTTAAGTTTCAGTAGTTTTTAGAAAATCATTTTTTTCGCATCTCTTATTTCGTTTTTCGCTTCTCATTTCTTATCCCTTCTTAATCGCATCAAAATTTTTCGTAATAATTATATCTGCAAGTGTTTTATGTTTTGAAATAATTTCATGTTCTATCATTAATATTTTTTCGAGAAATTCATCTTGTTTCTCCCGTGCTCTTTTTTTTCTTGATTCTTTGGTATCATGTATATTCCGGTCGATGAAAATTCGCATATCCGCTTGTTTAAGGCTTGTTGTGTAGGTGCCTTCGGCAATAAACACATTGTATTTACTTAAATCAACAGTTTCCTTTCCAATTTGGTCCGCATCAAAATCGACCAACGGTTTCCCGATGATTGTTTCACCTGCTTTGATTTGCCCCAATTCGTTATCCAACAAATCAAGTTTTACCTCCTGGATACCTACCCAGTTAATATCTTTTTCCCGTTGCTTTGCATTTGTTTTTGGGGGGTAAACAAAATAGTCGTCTTGCTGGAAGATGAAGGTTTCAAATCCATTTTCCATCAGTTTTTCTGCGATAGAGGCAGCGATCTCTGATTTTCCTGCACCTGATTCTCCGGCTATTGTTATGACAAATTTTGTTTTTACTTTCTCTATATCCGGCAGGAGAATTTTTACTGCCTGATTTGCAGCTTTCCTGTGGTTATTATCAAGAATAAGAATATCACCCTTCATAAATACAAAATTTAAACAGTCTTTTATTTTTTTGGTCAAATTTACAATTTTTATTTAAGTTTGAACCGCGCGACAACCCACGACTAAAGTCGTGGGCTAAATTCGATTATGAAATGATGATTGACCTCTTCCATAAATTCAAAGCTGAATTATCAGAATTATATGAAGAGAAGGAAATAAGCAACCTTCTCTACATATTATTTGAAGAATATGCCAGCCTGAAAAGAGCTGAATTGGCTATTAGTAATGATCTGATCATTACTGATCGTATTAAAAAAAAATTAGAAACAGCCGTAAATCACCTCAAAAACCATAAACCTGTTCAATACATTATTGGTAAAGCCTGGTTTTATGGCCTCGAACTAATGGTTAACGAAGATGTATTGATCCCACGACCGGAAACAGAGGAGCTGGTTGATTGGGTTATCGAAAAAAGCAGAAAAAAGAAGAACCTGAAAGTTATCGATATTGGAACGGGATCCGGTTGTATAGCCATTGCCATGAAAAAGCAGTTGCCATCTTTTTTTGTAACTGCTGTTGATGTTTCAGGAAAAGCGTTGGATGTTGCGAGGAAAAATGCCAAAAAGCATGAAGCAGAGGTTACCTTTTTAGCAGTTGATATTTTGAATGAAGCAATGGTAAAAAAACTATCAAAATTTGATATTATCATCAGCAATCCCCCTTATGTGTTAGAATCGGAGAAAAAGGTAATGAAACCCAATGTTCTTGATTATGAGCCGGAAAGTGCTTTGTTTGTTGATGACGGCCATGGGTTGATGTTTTATGAGGCTATTGTTTCATTTGCCGGCAATCATTTGAAGAGGGGAGGAGAGCTTTATCTGGAGATCAATGAGAAGAAAGGGGCTGAAGTAGTGTTACTTTTGAAGAAGAAGGGGTTTGGGGAGGTTGTTTTGAGGAAAGATATGAGCGGGAGGGATCGGTTTGTTTTTGGGAGGCGGTAGGAAGTAGGCAGTAGCCGGTAGCCGGTAGCCCGTAGCCGGCAGACGAGTCTGCCGGAAGGCGGGAAAGATCAATCTCAAAAAATGGTTTATGATGTTTCTTCAGTAGTTTTTGGGTGAGTGAAGTGCTGTGGAAAAATCAAGTGCTGCCCGGTC
>JAUXII010000222.1 GCA_030621075.1 Lentimicrobiaceae bacterium | reverse complement strand
ACATTGACCTGGGAAAATTTTTCCCGCAAGGAGCCGGACTGAGAGTTCCTCTTCATTTCGACTATTCTGAAACAAAGAGTGACCCGCAATATAATCCGCTCGACCCGGATATTCTTTATAAGGATGAATTGAAAAACCTTGATCAAAAAGGGAAAGACTCATTAAGGCTTAGAACACAAACATATACCAGAAGGAAAAATATCAATTTTATTAATGTTAGAAAAGAACATACAGGAGCATCCTCAGTTGTATACCCATGGAGTATCTCAAATTTTAACGTTACGTATGCTTCCCAGGAAATATTAAATAGAAGTGAAGATATTGAATACGATATCCAGAAAAAAATTCGCGGAGGATTGGGGTACACATTTTCGTATACGCCAAATAATGTTGCTCCATTTTCTAAATTAAGATCCAAGTCTTTAAAGCTGATCAAAGATTTTAACTTCTACTACCTGCCCAAACTGTTTAGTTATAGAACAGACATGAACAGGCAATATACCGAGCGAAAGCTCAGGAACAAAAGCACATCCCTGATCCTGATCGAGCCAACATATTATAAAAAATGGGACTGGATCAGGGTTCTGGACCTAAAATTTGACTTGTCTCGTAACTTAAAGCTTGATTATACATCAACCGCTAACGCTTATGTAGGAGAACCACCTGGCAGGATCGACAAAGAATCGCCAGACTGGGCCACCTATAAAGATTCGATCTGGTCGGAAATATTAGGTGGGGGATCAATGGATGTTTTTACCCATAATCTAAATATTAATTATAATGTACCTATAAATAAACTTCCTCTTCTCGATTGGACTAATGTTACTTTTAGGTATAATTCGGTTTTTCGATGGGTATCTTCGCCACGGTCTATTCAACAAATTATGGGTAATACCATTGAGAATTCCCAGATGATGACACTTAATACCATGTTGAGGCTTTCTAACCTTTATAATAAAGTAGGGTTTATTAAAAGGATTAATCAGCCAGCTCAGAGAGGAAGGCAAAGTACTCAAAAGAATGATCCACGCAGGGGGGAGACAAAAACTCAAAATGAGAATGATTCCACTGACCAAAAACCACGCGTTAATTATTTTAAGATCATTGGCGAAGGCCTGGTCCGTATTGTTACAGCTGTAAAAGATTTTAATGTTAATTATACAGAGAACAATGGAACCGCTATGCCGGGATTTACCCCTGAACCTGATTTTATGGGCATGTCATGGGGCGACATGGCCCCGGGATGGGGTTTTGTGTTTGGAATGCAGGATGATATTAGAAACAAGGCAGTTGAAAATGGATGGATAACCAACGATCCAAGGTTAAACACTCCGTACCTGGTAAGAAAGAGCAGGGATATTACGTACCGCTCAAATATTGAGTTTATTAGAGATTTCAGGATTGAGATTACAGGAAACTGGAGTAAATCTCTTAACCATGAAGAGTACTTTAAAGCAGATTCCAATGGTGTTTTTGGTGTCTTCTCACCAATGGACAGAGGTAGCTTTACTATGTCGTATTTGCTGATAAAAACTGCATTTAAGCAGGATATTGAGGATAATATTTCGCCTGTGTTTGAACTTTTTCTTGATAACAGATTTGAAGTAGCTGATCGCCTGGCCAGGGAAAACCCTAACTGGAATGGTCAATATAACGACTCAACCGGTTTCCCGGATGGATATGGCCCTTCATCAGCTCAGGTTCTTATGCCCTCATTTTTAGCAGCATACTCAGGGTCTACGCCGGAGAAAATATTACTCAATCCATTCCCAACCATACCCTTGCCAAACTGGCGATTGACTTATAATGGATTGAATAAGATAGATCTCTTTAAGAAATTGTTCAAGAATGTTAACATTACGCATGCGTATCGTTCGATTTATAGTGTTTCATCATTTGTTACAAATCTCGAATATGTTGAAACCCAAGAGTTTCCTAATAATTCATCAACATTTGATAATTCCGGGAATTATATTCCCCAATATCGTATTGACCTGATATCAATTACCGAACAATTTGCACCCCTTATCAATTTTGATATGACATGGCATAATAGCTTGCTTACTCGTGTGGAACTTCGTCGTACCCGTAATTTGTCATTAAGCTTTGTAAATAACCAGCTAACTGAAGTTACAAGTAATGAGTTTGTGTTTGGTATTGGCTACAGGTTTAAAGATGTTGAGTTTATGATTGCTTCAATTGGAGGGGGTGGAGGAAAAACCAAGCTAAAAAGTGATCTAAACATAAAACTCGATTTATCTATTAAAAATAATAAAACTACACTGAGGCGCATTGATGAGGTTTATAACCTTGTGTCAGCCGGACAAAAAGTATTTACGTTTAACTGGTCAGCTGACTATATGATCAACCAACGCTTCAATATTCGTCTTTTCTTTGATAAAACCATCAATAACCCTTATACCTCAAATCAGTTTAGAAATTCTACAACACGAGGGGGTATTAGCCTTCGTTTTACACTCACACAATAACTGTATATTCTGACCTCCTTTTCAAAATATCTACAGATTTCGGCTTGTGCTCCTTAATCAGGCTGAATTTCATCCTGAGAGTATTTATTTTTTATCTTTTTTTCTTTTACTTTTATCTTTTTTTTATTTTTGTCGCTTATTTAATTAAAATCAATACCATGAACATACCAAATAATCTTAAGTATTCAAATGACCACGAGTGGGTACGAATTGAAGGAGATCAGGCTGTTATTGGGGTGACGGATTTTGCCCAGAAAGAACTAGGCGATATTGTTTTTATTGAAGTTGAGACTGTTGGAGAAGCCCTGGACAGCCAAGACACATTTGGCACCATTGAAGCTGTTAAAACTGTATCTGACTTGTTTATGCCCGTTGCCGGAGATGTCATCGAATTTAATGAAATGCTGGAAGATAGACCTGAACTCATCAATCAGGACCCATATGGTGATGGATGGATCATTAAGGTCAGGGTAAATTCCCCTGATGATCTGAACGATCTTTTAAATGCCGTACAGTATCAGGAAATAGTGAATGAATAACCATTATTTAGGCATGATTTTTGGTAATTTTATACTATAAATGCATATAGTAATTGAATTATTAATAAGAATTTTGTAATTTAGCAGCCCCTGGAATTTTAAGGGAGTTATTGTATTTATTAATTTATTAAATCCTTTTAATATGGAGCCGAAAAAGTCAAAAAAAGCGGACCTCGAAGGTAAAAGAACTATCTTTATTCAGATCGGGATGATAATCGCTTTGTCGGTCATTCTTTTTGCATTTGAAATAAAGAGCTATGAAAAAATAGAATTTGAGATGGATACGAGGGAAAATGCCGACATGAAGTCGGATCGTAGCCATGTCG
>JAUXII010000240.1 GCA_030621075.1 Lentimicrobiaceae bacterium | reverse complement strand
AACCAGGATAGTTGGTAAAGGTTAAAATATTGGTACCCATAATATAGACCCGCAGGTTTGTAAAATGCAACTTCTGGGTTATGCTTCTAGGAAAGTTATATCCAAAAGTTATAGCTTTTAATCGAACGTATGACGCATCGTTCAGGTACTTGGTTATGTTAAATGTTGACAACTCGCTATCCCAGAGCAAAATGGGCTGATCTGTCTGATCACCGGGTTTTTGCCATCTCTCTTCAATGGTTTTCATCTGGTTCCAGTTACTTCCCAGGTTACCTCCTTCAAAAAACTTACCATCATCCCTGTAAACATCATTTCCTAATGAATAGGTAAACATAACCCCCAGGTCAAATCCTTTGAACTTGAAAGTATTATTGAATCCCCCGTAAAATTTTGGATATGGATTACCAAAAACCCCAGCGTCTTTATAAAAATCCCATACCGGGGTGACTTCCCCATACTGGTTAACAAATAATGGATCACCTCCTTCAGCTGAAACATCAAATTGCTGAGGGCCAAACTCATAGGTAGTAATATCGTTTGGATTAAATTGCTCCATATCAATGTTGTTGGTGTAATAAGCATTGGTAATAGTATGAAAACCATCTTCGGGTTGTACGCCATAAAATTCAACGAGACGCCAGGCGCCAATGGGATGTCCTTCCATAGCATAGTTATTACCATATGTACCGCCGGCATCGCCACCGGATATTATCTGCCCCTCTATGTTGATTATCTCATTTTTATTATAACTAAAATTGAATTCTGTTGTCCATTGAAATTCATTTACCAGGTTGTTGCTTACAACAAAGAATTCAAATCCACTATTTTCCATCTCTCCCACGTTCTGGATTACATTAGACATGCCTGTGCTGGTTTGAGGTATATTTCTATCAAGCAACATTTCATAAGAATATTTATAATAATAATCCATTCCCCCTGATATTCTACCTTCTAAAAGACCAAAATCGAGGCCTATATCCAACTGGGATGTTTCTTCCCAATGAAGATCAGGATTAGCAATATTTGAAGGTGCTATACCAGCTTCGCCATTGTATCTCCTCGTATTCCAGAGGCCAAAATACCTGAAATTGCCAATCTCAGCATTTCCGGTTAAGCCGTAGCCACCCCGTAGCTTCAGATACGTTAACACTGGAATATCCTTCAAAAAATCTTCTTCTGACAATGTCCACCCCAGCGATAACGCAGGAAATGTTCCGAATTTTCTATTTGATCCAAATCGCGACGAACCATCACGTCGTACACTTACTTCAGCCCAATATTTTTTTAAATAATTGTAAGTAGCCCTTCCAAAATAGGATAAGAATCCATATCCCGTTTCGAAGCCATATCCATCCCTGCGTGTGGCACTGGTTGGATTTTTCAACTCAGGGCTGGGGAACCCCTCACCCCATAAACCAACATCATATTGCCTGACACTCTGCACCGACATACCTGCCATAACACCAAGCGAATGTACATCATTGAAGGTTTTCCGATAGTTCAGCAGGTAGTTCATGTTATAGTTACCAACCTGAACCCTTCTATCTTCACCACGTGCATCTTCCCTCGTAATGGTACTCTCGTACATGGTTTCACGTTGAAAAAAATTATTCAAACTTAAATCAGCCCTGAATGAAAGATCATTGGTTATCTTAACGTCAGCATAAATATCACCCAGCAGCCAGAACTGATACGACCTGTAATCAATGCTATTAAGTGTAGCAACAACATTCGTCCCGCCTCTCGGGTTGTAATAATTACCTGTTGAGTCATAGATCGGCATGATTGGAAGAGAACGGGATTGAGCTGTTCCCAAACCACCTGCCCAGCCTGTTGGTACCTGCACATAATTTGCATAGGTGATGCCAACATTCATCCCCACGGTCAACCATTTAAAGGCACTATTATCAACTTTAACTTTACCGGTTATTCTTTCGAAGTCGTTATTTAATAATATTCCCTTATTATTGTTATATGTACCGCCAATAAAGAACCTGGTTTTTTCATCCCCTCCGGAAGCATTCATATATACAGAATGGACTTGCCCTTTCCTCAACATCTGATCAATCCAATCAGTATTGGTTTTTTGGGCTAACTCTTTTGGAACAGCCAGTGATCCCCAATATTTTTCATAATTATTGGAAGTGTCAAATCTGGCTATATTTGTTTGATTATTATTTTTTACCGCCCTAACGTATGAATTAGTCCAGGCTTCTTTCGTAAATTCAAGGTATTCAGGGCCATCCAACACATCAAGCTTGTTGGTAACATCTGATATTCCATAATAGTAGCCAACATCAAATTTTGTTTTTCCGGCCTGGCCTTGTTTGGTGGTGATCAAAATAACACCACTGGTTGAACGGGCACCATAAATAGCAGCTGCAGAAGCATCTTTCAATATTACAATTGACTCAATATCATTCGGGTTTATCAACGAAAGGACATTCGACCTATCGGGATATCCGGAGCCTGTGGTATAACTTCCTGTTATGATAGGAACCCCATCAACAACATACAACGGTTGGCTGCTTGAAAAAATTGAAGATGTCCCTCTAACACGAATAGTCACCGGCGAAGAAGCCATGCCATTATCTGTAGTGATGTGCACCCCTGGCGCTCTTCCCTGTAGGGCTGTTTCAAAAGTAGGTGCCGGAATATCTTTGATCTCCTCTATTTTTACTTTAGAAATAGAACTCGATATCGCCCTTTTCCTGGAAGTTCCATACCCAATAACGACCAGTTCATCAAGCATCATATGGTCTTCTCCAATTTGAAAATCCAATGTAACAGCCCTTCCTTCAACAACAGTAACAGACTGAGTAATAGACTTATACCCTACGTAGCTTATAACCAATGATATTTCCCCCACAGGGATATTAACAAGCTTATAATAACCATTAATATCGGATGAAACACCCGTAGTTGTCCCTTCGATATAAACATTGGCCCCGGGCAGGGTTTCACCCGTGTTTTTATCTGCTACCGTACCTTCAACCGAGCCAGTCTGCCCAATTGCGAGTGGTATCCACAACAGGAATATCACTACCGGCACAATAATTTTTTTTAGTAGAATCTGTACCATAGTTTTAAGGTTTAATTATGAGTCCACTCCGAAAAGTCAATTTCTTGCCACAAAGGCTCAAAG
>JAUXII010000056.1 GCA_030621075.1 Lentimicrobiaceae bacterium | reverse complement strand
ACACTTGGTTTCCCTTTTGTTTTTTTTGCCTGGTCATAGGCACTGATAATTTCTTTATGATTATGTCCGTCACAGGTAATAACATGCCAGCCAAATGACCGCCATTTTTCGTCAAGAGGCTCGATCTCCATAACATTGCCGGTTTTGCCATCAATCTGTACCCCATTTCTATCGACGAGGGCTGTGAGGTTATCCAATTTATAGTGGGATGCACTCATGGCTGCTTCCCAGACAGATCCTTCCTGCAACTCTCCATCTCCGTTGATACAGTAGACCCGCCATTTTTTGTTATCGAGTTTTGCTCCGAGTGCCATGCCTACAGCCACTGACAAACCTTGACCGAGAGAACCTGCTGATAGCTCTATACCTGGCAAACAATGATCTCTTCCCGGATGGCCTTGCAACCTGGAACCCAACTTTCGCAAGGTTAATAATTCCTTTTTGGGGAAATACCCTGCATGCGCTAACGTGGTATACAAGACAGGGGCAACATGGCCGATTGATAGAATTAACCGATCACGATCGTCCCATTGCGGGTTCTCAGGGTTATGATTCAGGATATTGAAATATAATGTTGTGAATACATCAGCCAATCCTAATGACCCGCCTGTATGGCCGGACCTCGCTTCAGCCAGACTTCTTATTATATCTATCCTGATATTTTGAGATTTTTTCTCTAATTCTATTATGCTTAATTCATCCATTAAATTAATTCTGTGAAGAAATGGTAAATAACAATGATTGAATATGCTAATTTCATTAATGTCCCGGCCAGAAAACCCAGGAAAGAACCAAACGCAGCTTTTAGTGCTTGTTTATTATCCTGGCCACCGGTTACTTCTCCGATATAGGCGCCAAGGAAAGGGCCAAAGATGATACTGAACAAACCCAGCGGTCCAAGAACAATACCTAATGCCGGTAGAATAAATATGCCAACGATCAGACCAATTGTGCTTCCCAAAACGCCTCTTTTAGTGCCTCCTAACTTTTTGGTGCCATATATGGGTACAACGTAATCCAGAAAAGTAACTCCTGCCATGATCAATCCCATAATTACCAGGAATTCAATGGGAAACTGATGTGAACTGGTAAAATGAAGCGCTATAAGCCCACCGTAGCTAAAGGCCGGCCCTGCTATTCCGGGAATAATGGCACCAATTATCCCGACAAGAAGCAGAATAATGCCAAGTACAATAAGAATTACATCCATATTTCAAATTTTAATTACAAACCAACATTGTAATAAAAAATCTTAGCGGACAAACTCCCATTATCTAACCGTTATCACGCGTACAAGAATCTTTTGATCTTTTGGGTGGCAGTTTTTTGAAAAGGAAGTTTTTCTTCTATTACAATTTGAATCCGCGAAAATTTATTAACCCTGATGTTAACATACTCTCGAAGCTCTTTTGAAAGTTCATTTATCTTATGATCCACATAACCTGTAAATTCTTCTTTCAAATTTTTATAATGTTCAGCAATCTCTTCACGGTTAAAGTGAACACGGGCAACTATTTTCCCTTCTTGTTGAACGACTAATGATTCAATAACATGTCCGAAGGTGTTGATAACCGACTCAATGTCAGTTGGGTATATATTTTCTCCGCTTGCTCCGACAAGCATATCTTTAATTCGCCCTTTAATATACAAGTAGTTGTTCTCGTCAAAAATTCCAAGATCACCTGTTTTGAACCAACCATCTTTGGTAATCACTTCTCCTGTTAGCTCGGGTTCTTTGTAGTAACCTTTCATTATGCTTGGGCCTTTTGCCCAAATTTCTCCCTCGCCTGTTACTTTATCCGGGTTATTTATTTTAATCTGCATGCCTTCAATGGAAGGTCCGGTTGATTGCAATTTGGTATCTTTTGCATTGACTCCTGCCAACAGTGGTGAGGTTTCTGTTAATCCATATCCTATGGCATAAGGAAACCTCGCTTCAAGAAGGAATTGTTCGACGCTCTTGTTTAACTTTGCGCCTCCAATCCCAAAAAAGTGTAACTCGCCACCGAATGTTTTCATTAGCTTTTTTCCAGCCACGATGTTCAGTTTTTTTCTAATCAATGGTATTTTGTATAATGAACGTATGAGTCGTTTTTCTGTAAATGCAGGTAAAATTTTGTTAAAGTAAATTTTTTCAATAATTAGCGGGACAGAAAGTATGAGGGTTGGCTTTACTTCTTTCAGGGCAGGAAGTAAAACTGACGGTGTTGGAGGTTTACGAAGATAGTAAACACATGCCCCTGCACGCATAGGAAGAATAAGCCCCAGTGTGTTTTCGTAAGTATGGGAAAGCGGTAGGATGGATAGGAAGCGATCATTGTTTTTAACATTTTGCACCACATTTGCTTTTTCAGCATTGAAGCAGATGTTTTTATGTGATAGCATCACACCTTTCGACTTCCCGGTAGTTCCCGATGTATAAATAATTGCCGCCATGTCATCTTCTTCAACCTGATAGTTAGTAGCAGGAGCTGTTCCGGGAATGAATGAATATTGCGCTTCTCCATCGGCTTCAATAATAGAAAAATCTTCAATTTTAATCCGGCTTTTCAGGAATCTATTTTTTATTTTTGATGTTTTGGCTTCAAGATTTTCAGAAACAAAAATTGCCTTAGCCTCTGAATGGTTTAGGATATTCTCAATCTCGGAAGGGCTAAAATCAGGTAATAAGGGAACTACAACACCCCTCATGAAGGCAACCGCAAAGTAGGAGATACCCCAGTTAGGCATATTATTGCTAAGGATTGCAACCCTGTCACCTGGTTTAATAGAAAGTTTTTCAAGCAGGGCTATTAATGAATCTATCTGGCTTTTAACGTCATTATAACTTATTGGTTTTTCTCCAACAAACGTCATGGCATTAAATTGGCCGTATTTCCGTACTGTTTCCGAAAAAAGAGCAGGGAAGGTTAATGGTGCTGATTGTCTCATAATTTTTAGATTTGGTTCGTGCAAAAGTACTATTATTTTGACATATGAGATTTTTTGAAAAAGTGGGTGTAAAATATCATCACAATTCCCTGATTTTAATATTCCTGAACCATACATCATCACCGTGATCCTGAAGCCCGATGTAACCTTCTGTGGCAGTATTCACGAAGTCTTCGTAATCCTTAAACTTGCTGTTGGAAACCATTTTTTTCCAGTCATCTGTCCAAAGATGGTACTCTAATACATTTTCTCCATTCACCCAGTGTACAACAGTCCCTTTGTAAACCATAATCATAACATGGTTCCATTCTCCGGCTGGATTCACGGCTTCAAATTTACCCGGTATTAAGTCGTATAGTGCCCCTGCAGCCCTGTTTCCGTTAACGCCAAGCCTGGCATCGGGATGTTTGGCATTGTCAAGTATCTGCATTTCAGGGGCCGACTTCCATATCGGCTGGCCTGGTTTTTCCTGAGCCAGGTAGAATATACCGCTGTTTCCTCCTTCAGAGACTTTCCACTCTAGTGATAATTCAAAGTTTCCATATTTTTTCTCAGTGATGATATCTCCACCACCACCGGCTTCTCCTTTGCCGGACCCAGTGACATGCAGTGTTCCGTTTTCTACAACCCAGCCTTTTTCAGGAAAATTCTCTCTGCCATATCCTCTCCAGCCATTGCTTGTTTTTCCATCAAACAGAAGTACCCATCCTTCATCAACCTCAGCCTGTGTAAGGAGGTTGAGGTTTTGCTTCACCTCTGTCATGGTTGGTTCTTTTTGAGTTTTTTGATTTTTTCCTCCAGGTGTGCATGAGAACATTAATAACCCAAAGAAAATAATAGTGATTGTTAAAGTTGCTTTTTTCATGATAAGATTTTTTTTGCTATTAATTTTAGAAAATTAAGGCATCTCCGGTAATGACCAACCATTTCTGTATTGGTGTTTGATATACTCTTCAGCTGCCTGTTTTGCATTGATTGTTGTGCGTTGTGTGTCAAAATGAGGATGCCCGTCGATCACTTCAAAACTATCTGAAGTAACAATCCTGATCTCGTCCGTATCAGCGATATTCGTAAATCTCATATTTTTTCCATCCCATAGGAGCACGCGGTTCAAATCCTGAAGCCTGACTGCAACAACTCCCATCACTACCATTTCGTTGAGCGGGCCTGCATAATTAAAGTTGGAAGAAGATTGTATCCTGTTTTCAGGGTTTTCCTTGCAGGCTCTGATCCAATCCTGTTCATGAGCGCCTTCCCAGCAGGTTTTACCTATTTCCGTTTCCGGCCTCCTGAGTGTTTTCGCGGGTTCTGAAAAGCTTTCCATAGCATCATACGGAAGAAGTATCGGGTTCCTGCCATAAGCACCACACATCAATTTTCCTTCAGTTCCTTCGAAGATACAGCCACCATTTTTATCACGGCCCAGGATCTCTCCATCCGGAAGATCTTCAGGGCGCTCAGGTAACAATCCTCCATCATACCATGATACTTCCACTTTAGGCATGTTATCTCGTGCAGGAAAGGTGTAATGTACAATCTCAGCATGAGGTGGCGATTCGGTATTGATTTGTGTGGAACTTGCCTCCACTTTTTCCGGGTATTGGAGGTTAAGTGCTTTAAACACAGGGTCCATTATATGGCAGGCCATGTCGCCAAGTGCTCCGGTTCCATAATCCCACCATCCTCTCCAGTTCCATGGAGTATAAATAGGGTTGTAAGGCCTTTCAGGAGCCGGCCCAAGAAAGAGGTCCCAGTTTAAAGTATCAGGGATGGGATAGATATCAGTTGGTCGTTCCAACCCCTGCGGCCATATTGGCCGGTTTGTCCATGCATAAGCTTTATGAACTTTTCCAATGGCCCCACTTTGAATCCATTCAGTAACCTGCCGGATCCCTTCACCTGAATTACCCTGGTTTCCCATTTGTGTGGCAACTTTGTATTTCCGGGCCAGATTGGTTAAGAGGCGTGATTCATAAACTGAATGTGTAAGCGGTTTTTGAACATAAACATGCTTCCCTATAGTAATAGCATGTGCTGCTATTAGGGCATGAGTATGATCAGATGTAGCAACAATAACAGCATCAATCGAATCACTCATTTCGTCGAGCATCCTCCTCCAGTCATAATATTTTTTTGCCTGAGGATAATCATTGAATGTTTTTTCCGAATATTTCCAGTCAACATCACAGAGGGCTACAATGTTTTCAGTATTTGAATTTCTAATATTGGTCCTTCCTACACCTCCTATTCCCACACCTGCAATATTCAGTTTGTCGCTGGGCGGAATATGCCCTAACCCACTTATAGTATGACTTGGAAGAATAGTAAATCCTGCTACGGCTGCAGCTGCAGTGCTGATGAATTTACGACGGTTGATTGTGTCTAGTTTGTTTTTTTTCATAACCATGATTTTATTGTTTGAAGCTAATTGGTTTATTCTGAAGGTTACTTTCAAATGCGATCTCAATGATCCTGATTACATCTCTTGCTTCGTTAGGTTTTATTGCCATTTCCTCTCCCTTTACCAGTACATCATAAACATTATTATAGAAGTTTTGGTAACATCCGGGTAAGGATTGAATTCTCCCGTCTTGTTGTAACTTGTTATCATCGATTGTAATGTGGCCCCACTGTTTTCTATCTTCTTCACCCCAGTTTTCAACATCCGGTTTTAAACCGTTTTTAAGTGCATCTTCCTGGGGATCTATACCATGTTTTAAAAAAGATCCTTTACTTCCGTGGAGGATAAAGCGTGGCCCGGGCTCTTTTACCAGCATGCCGGCTTTAAGGGTGGCATTAAAGGAAGGATAATGCAGTTTTATGTCAAAATAGTCATCAACTTTCCCCCCTTTCCGCTGAATACGGATGTCAGCTGAAATGCTGTCAGGAAAGCCAAACAATTGCAAGGCCTGATCAATCAGGTGAGAACCAAGATCGAAAAGAATTCCCCCACCGGGTTTTTTTTCATCCCTCCATGCCCCGTCAATTATTTCTGGTTTATAACGATCGAAATGCACTTCGTATTCCGAAATATTACCGAGAAGTTCATCCTTTAACACTTTCTTTACCGTAAGAAAATCGTTATCCCATCTTCTGTTGTGGTAAACAAAAAGGTTGAGATTTTTTGATTTAGCTATTCTTATAAGTTCATCAGCTTCCTTCGAAGTTGGCGTAAATGGTTTTTCCACTACAATATGTTTCCCTGCTATCAAACATTCTTTAGCGATAGGGTAGTGCAATGTATTTGGTGTGCAGATCACAACCAGGTCAATTTCCCGGTCATCTAACAGGTCATTATAATTATTTACAACCGTAATATTGGGATAAATCTTCTTAGCATGCTGCTGATGTCGTTCAACAATTTTTTTAAGGTTGAATCCTGGATGTACATCAAGAAAAGGGGCGTGGAAAACTTTCCCGGAAAGACCAAAACCAATAATCCCTGCATTGAGTATTATATCAGGTCCTTTTATCATTCCCCTTTTTTCTTTTATCTTGC
>JAUXII010000036.1 GCA_030621075.1 Lentimicrobiaceae bacterium | reverse complement strand
CCTGATGTTTCCAAGCTAATGAAGGAAAGAGCACAGTTAGGCAGAAACTGGCTTGACCAGGTAAAAAAATCATGCCCTGAGGTAAAATTCCTGGCGCACTATGCTATTCTCGGCCAGTATGATTTTATTGACATTTACGAAGCTCCGGATATCGAAACTGCTGCTAAAGTTTCTATTATAAGTCAGGCAAATGGAGCTTTCATGGCTGAAAGTCTAACGGCGATACCATACAAGCGTTTTATTGAACTGACAGAAGAAATCTAGGAAACAGCAGCGATCATCATCTCATACGAGGGGATATCATCGAGAAATTTATATGAAAGGTCATTGTAATCTATCATACAGCAGTAATGCTGTATTCCATTGGTAACAATAAGACAAGATACTTTCAAGGTCATATTATATCTTACGATCTGGTCAAAGGCATCTTGCGATATTTTTACTTCCGGAGCTTTACACTCAACAACGGCCAGGGGTTCTCCAGTATTCCTATAGATTATGATATCAGATCTTTTTTTTCTTTTGTAAACTTTCAAGGCTTGTTCAACAGCAATCAATGAAACAGGAACATTTTTCTCATTGATCAAAAAATGCAAAAAATGCTGCCGCACCCATTCTTCAGGTGCTAAAGCCACAAATTTCTTACGAACTATATCAAATATTTCTGTTTTGTTATTAAGTTCCCTGTAGCGGAAAGTGTATTCGGGAAGGTTAAGTTTTTGCATGGTTGAAGCAGCTTATTCTTCAATTGGTTCGGGGAGACGTCGCATTGATCTGTTTTTAATAAGTGATTTTACCGGTCTGATAATTCGAACGATCAGGGGAATCTCCTCGGTAATAATCTCCGCATGACCCAGCATTTTTTGGTTAAAATTAAGATTCATCCCATAATTGGTTTTCAACCCGTTTGGAAAGATCACTTCCACGAGATAATAATCTTCATCTGAAGGAACAAGCGAAATGTCATCAACTTTTCCTTTTACCATACCAAACTCCATATAGGGATAATTATTTAACTTAACGTTCACATCCTGCCCAATCAATACTTTCCCGGCCCCCCTGGTTTTCAGTTTCACTTTTCCGATAATCCTGCTCTCCATAACAGGAACAATGGCCATTACTTCCTCACCTTCTTCCACATTTTGATTTTCATCCCAATAGGTATTAAAAGTGGCTATCCCTGAAAAGGGAGCTTTAAGGACAAAATCTTTCTCCCAAATCCTTATCTGACCAAGAAGATCTTTGTATGTTTCATTAATCTGAAGTTGAAGTTCATTTATCTCCTGCTCTTCCTGAAGCTGAAGATCCAGTATTGATTGTTCCAGCTTTGAGATCTGGATCTTAGTATTGGCCAGGTCTGTTCTGGCTTGCTGAAAAGCAAGTTCTTTCTGCAGATACGCACTTCTTGCACCCTCAAGTTCAATTTCGGTTGTTACTCCATTATTAAAAAGTGCTGTATATCGATCATAATCCTTTTTGCTTAGCTCGAGGTCTTCTTCAATAATAATCTTTTGCCTGTATAACCTGTCGTAATAAAGGTTAAACATACTGAATTCGTTTTCCAACGATTTAATTTTTTTTTGATGAAAGCCCAGTCTCAACAGGTGAATATAACTTTCAAGGCTGGTGATAAAGTCAGAATAGAATGGTTGAATAATGCCCAGTGAGTATTCTTTTCTGAAAGCACTTGAATCCAGTTTTTTCACATCATAACCATTAAAAAAGGATGCGGCACTCAATAATTTTTCTTTCACCTGAAACACATCAATGTAGTTTGCCGGATTATCAATTATCATCAAAAAATCGCCTATATCAACCTCCTGTTTATCGTCAACAAAGATCTTTTCAATTTTACCACTTACGCGGGATGCAATATAGGCAGGTGGGTTATCTGAAGTCACTTCGATATCACCACCTAAGATATCCGGATATTTCATAAAATAACTTCCTGTTAGTAAAATTAAAAAGACTACTAAAACAACGGATATCCCCCACCGGATAATCTTTTGGGGCGGTTTACCGAGGATATCTTCGATTTCTTCGCTTCTGACTTCTATAGAAGAGTATTTATGTGTTTTGTTATCTGACATTTACGAACCAAGCTCCAATTGATTTTTTACGAGGTTATAATAATACCCCTTCAGGGAAACTAATTCATCATGATTACCCCTTTCTACAATTTCACCCTTTTCCAACACAACAATCTGGTCGGCATTTTTCACCGTGCTAAGCCTGTGAGCAACGATCAGTACAGTCTTTCCCTGAAAAAATTGCTCAAGGTTATTCATTATCGTTTTTTCATTATTTGCATCCAGTGCATTGGTTGCTTCATCGAAAAAGAGGTATTCAGGATTTTTATACACTGCCCGTGCAATAAGGATTCGTTGTTTCTGGCCCTGGCTCAATCCAATCCCTTCAGCACCAATTTTTGTATTATAAGCAAGAGGCAACGACTCAATAAACTCCTGGATATTAGCTACTTTAACTGCTTGGAGCAATTTCTCCTTGTCGATAATTTCATCGCTAACAGCGATATTTCTTGCTATGGAATCCGAAAACAAAAATCCATCCTGCATCACGGTTCCGCATTTATCACGCCACATCCTTGTATTGAAATTTTCAAGCCTTACATCGCTGATCTTCACTTCTCCCTTTGTTGGCGGATAAAATCCAAGCAGCAGCTTCACAAGGGTTGTTTTACCGCTTCCACTCGGGCCAACAATGGCAGTGACTTTACTTTCAGGAATGTCAAGGTCAACATCTTTCAATACAAATGCTGAATGAGGCCCTTCATATTGAAAAGAGACATTTGACACAAAAATGCTTTTATCTTCAGGGATAATACTGATCCGCATTTTGTCGGCCGGTTCTTCATCATCACGTTGATGTATTTCGCCAAGTCGTTCCAGGCTAATTTTTGCATCCTGAGCTGATCGCATAAAATTAACTATGAGTTCAATCGGACTGTTTAACTGTCCGATGATATACTGAACTGCAACCATCATACCCAGTGTAATATCCCCATCAACTACAGACTTTGCAGCAATAAAGGTGATCAGAATATTTTTCATCTGATTGAAAAAGCCTGCGCCAGCTTGCTGATATTGATTAAGGGACAATCCCTTAATGTTTATTTTAAACAGCCTGGCCTGAATTCGTTCCCATTCCCACCGGCGTTGCTTCTCGCAATTATTTAACTTTATTTCCTGCATACCGGTGATTAGCTGTATAATACTGCTCTGATTCTCTGATAATTGAGAAAATCGTTTGTAGTCGAGTTCACGCCGTTTCTTCATAAAAAGGTACACCCAAACTATATACAAAATACTTCCTATCATAAAAACAGCAAAAATCTGAATACTGTATATTGCCAGCACAATGGCAAAAACCACCAGTGTAACCATAGAAAACAAAATATTCAATGAGGATCCTGTAAGGAATGCCTCAATTCTTCGATGGTCGCCGATACGTTGCATAAGGTCGCCAACCATTTTTGTATCGAAAAAACTAATGGGCAGTTTCATCAGCTTAATCAGGAAATCTGATATCAGCGAAATATTTATACGGGTACTTATATGAAGTAAAATCCAACCCCTGAGAAAGTCGACAAACGTTTGGCTAACAAACAGAACCAATTGAGCTACGAGGATTAACGTAATAAAACTAAGATCCTGATTATTGATACCAATATCTACAATTGATTGTGTAAGAAATGGGAAGATGAGTTGGATGATACTTCCCAGGATCATTCCCAGGATGAGTTGAAAAAAAAATTTCTTATGTGGTTTCAGGTATGAGAACAAAAACTTAAAGCTCTTTTTATTAATTTTCTCATCTTCAGTACTATAAAAATCGGGAGAGGGTTCCAGCAACAAGCACACACCCTGTTCTTCCTCATCTTTGCGGGTACTTATCCAGCCCTTAAAAAATTCATCCTTTGAATATTTTATCAGCCCATGAGCCGGGTCGGCACAATAAACTTTCCCCTTCTTAATCTTATAAACAACAATAAAATGCTTTTGCTTCCAATGGGCAATAAGAGGTAAGGGTGCTTCACCTGCGAGTTTTTCAAAGGTCAATCTAACCCCCATGGTGCGAAACCCAATTGATTCTGCAGCATCACTTGTTCCCAGTAAAGAAACGCCTTCCCGGGTAATATAGCTCCTCTCCCTAAGTGTTTGTAATGAATAGGCTTTACCATAGAATTTTGCGATCATCCTGAGACAGGTAGGACCGCAATCCATAGCATCCATCTGCATATAGAAAGGAAATCCGGGCATATAATATCTTAACTATGCGTTGAATTAATATGTTCAATTATGAGTTTATACGGTAACTTCTGTGATTGGATACAGGAGTATGGTTTTATTTCTTATTTTTCGCAATCTCGCTTCTGTAATACCTGTAAAGAAAATCATAAATAACCAGTTCATGCTGGCGCTGCCTTGATCTGAACAGCCTGTTATTGTGCATATGAATCTGACTGCAAATGAAATCATCTAATCTTCCGTTAACACCGCCATGAACAAAGTGCTCTTGTAAGGATTGACTAATCGTTCGGGTATTTCGTGACCTATACCCGATGTGCTTCATTACATAATTATGCGAACTGTCGAAACCGCCATTTAACATAGTATTTATAGAAGTTCGTTCCTTTCTGAATTTCTTATCCAATTGAGATTTCAAATCCCTATTCATCCCAAATTCCCTGGCAAATTCTTCTTTAAGGGTAAACATAAGTTGCTTTTTTCCTTCAAGATTGTAGTGAAAATCGTTTAGAAATTCATCCGTAGCTTTCAATGAGATCAACCAACGAAGTTTCGAAAAGTTATCAATTTCAATTTGTTTGAGTAAATTAATCACCAGGATACTATCATAAAAAAAAATATTTTCAGCCAGCTCAATTGTTTCCTCACCATAACGTTCAAGTTCTCGTTCATACGTATCAATCTGCACTTTCCAAACCAATTTATCTTCTAAAAATTCGTTAATGGTTTCCTTAACTTTCCGGATCAAAAAATTGATCTTGTCATTCGATTTCAAGTGAAAGCGAACCCTGAGATGCTGATCAGGGTCGTTATACCTGATAAAAAACCATTTATCGATAATCAATGAGTCGGTTAAAAAATCAGCAACAGGCCCGATGGTTTCTGTGAGCAATTGATCGGCTGTTCTGGCACCGCAATAAAACTTATAATAGACCCATTCGTCGCCAATAATAAAACTTCGTTTCACAGGTTTTTTATTCATCTTTAATCACTGACTTTTATAAAATGGTAAAATAAACTCATTGGTGTAATGGCCATCAATACTATGTACCACCGGATGTTTTTCATCAAATAAAAACTCCGTGAGTCGAAATTTTTTTCGACCCTTAATTATCGAAAAAAGTGTTCTCAAACAAGTAATATTCTCCAGGTTAATTAATAACTCATTATCATTATCCGCTAAGGATACCAAGGGTAGTATATTATGGGAGTGCCTCCACTTTCTGACAGCCCCCAGCAATTCATCATCATCCTTTATCTTAACAAACCGGATAATCTCATCAGTTTGAATATTCCATATTGCCGGAGAAAAAATCAGATTTTCAAAAGTGATTCTTGGAAGAAAAGGAAATGCATTTAAAAGGGGGCCCCAAGAAAAGCCGTACCATGATTTCATGTTTTGGGATTGAAAATCACACAAAAACTGATACAATGGCAGGGAATTCTTTGAATAATTATGAGCGGTTGTTAACCGGGGGATGATTTCCCTGTCTATTTTTTTTGAACGGATAACAAATCTGCCATTTTTCACTGATAGCATCAGGTCTGAAGGATAAATTCTGTGATCCTGATCAACCCCTGATTCTGCCAGATAGGGGATCTCAAAATCGCGTAATGCAGGGCGGAGCAATATGTTTCCTGTACGAGCCTCGGGAAGATGTACAATTTCAGCCAAAACAGATGGCTCAAGAAGCTCTTGCTCTTTTTCAACAATTTGTTTAACCAACGCATGAATCTGGTTGTTTGCATGGCAAAACCTGCTCATCATATTTGCCGCACTGGTACCTCCTGCTGCATGAAGATAAATTGTTCCCCTGGGATGCTTTTCATCCCCGGCAGATAAGATGCTTAGGAACACTGCAAAAGTCTCAGGCCAGGCCTCCGTTTTGTTTTCCAGAAAATGATAATCCTTCTCTGAAAGATCAATTTCCGTTGCCCCATCAGAAAGAGACCTGATTAATTTTCCCTGTAAAAATGTAATAACCGGATCAACATGTGTGTGCGTGTTATCCGTTATTTTTTTTCGGAAAGCAATGTCATCCAGCAATGGAGATGTATCACCAACGCCCGGGGAGTGATTATAACCTATTCCCATCTCCTCATCAAGTGCTTCCACCAAAGGAACATCCCGTGTACCATATCGCTTCAAAAATAATTTGAAAAATTTGTCAAGCGTGGTTTCCATTTTCTTTGGAGTCAATTTCACCAGCCAATTCAATCCCTTTTGAATATCGTTTTGTAATTTAACATCTAATAAACACTTTTGAGGGATTTTTATCAGGTCGGTTTGAAAGAGGAATTTATGCTCATGATTCAAGCCCAGCTCTATCATACTTTCTTTCATTACCGCATATTCACCTAAGGTTTTTCCAATTGGTTTTTCATCAATGGCCCTTAAGGTGTTTCGAATAGATTTCAATGTTATCTGTGTTGCAATCAATGCCGGTGTAATCTCAAGGACATCTATTATCTTATCCAGCATATTTAACTGGGTAACAGCCGGATCAAGGCCTCCTATAATTACCTGATTATCAATCAACTCATTGACAAATGATATAGCTTCATCTTCGGGGATCTGCTCATTGACGAGTAACCGTACTATATCGTCAAACTGCAACCCATTTTTTATGTTTTTCAAAAGTAGTTCCAGGTATTCAGAATAATCAACCGATACAAGATGATGGCTTCTTCCTGATCCTTTGTACCGGTACTCAACATAGCGGTAATGGGGTCCTACTCTGTACAAACTGGAATTTGGAAAATAGGTAATGTTCTTTTTAAGCTGAGGATCATTAGCAAGGTGTTGACTAAGTGCAAAGAGATAGTTCATGTCGAGCCTGGTTGACCGTTCATACAGGTGGCGCGGGGGAAGATGTATTTCTGTTTCATTTCCCCATGTACCAGTTGATACACCGGCAAAAAGACCAAATGGAGTACACCGCATCGACATTCTGATCAGGTATCTGACCAATGCATTTTTTATCCTATTGATTTCATTTTGTTTGGAGATGAAACCTTGTTCCCAATCTTCGAGTCTTTTAAAAAGAGCGGGAGAAGCTAATAAGATTGCTTCTCTGATCGCATTATCGGCAAGTA
>JAUXII010000239.1 GCA_030621075.1 Lentimicrobiaceae bacterium | reverse complement strand
GTAAGAACCTTGTATTGAACATCGTTAATCTGCTTAAATCAAAAAAAGATTTTGTTATTTTAACCTATTGCAATAACATTTAATAATGCAATCCTTAACAATTACTTAACATAGCAATCATTATCTATAATATCCCTTGCAGTATTTTTGGCTTCTATAAAAAAAGAGAACCATGGAGATTTTTTACCTGATCCTTGTTGTTGTATTATTTGTTCTAGCTATTTCCGACCTCATTGTTGGCGTAAGTAACGATGCGGTTAACTTTCTCAATTCGGCTATTGGATCAAAAGCAGCTCCATTTAAGGTTATTATGATTGTAGCTGCTTTGGGAATTCTGGTTGGGACAACTTTCTCAAGTGGATTAATGGAAGTAGCCCGGAAAGGAATATTTAATCCTGAGTACTTTTATTTTTCAGAGATCATTATCATTTTTCTGGCAGTCATGCTAACGGATGTGATCTTGCTTGATATGTTTAATACATTCGGCCTGCCCACCTCAACCACAGTTTCTATCGTGTTTGAACTTCTGGGAGCTGCCGTTGCAGTTTCAATATTAAAGATAGTTGCTGCCGGTGATGACGCACAATCCCTGGCCACTTTTATTAACTCGTCTAAATCCATGGCGATAATATTGGGTATATTATTATCGGTAGTTATCGCTTTTTCCGCCGGTGCTATCGTTCAGTACCTAACCAGGTTGCTTTTCTCTTTTGACTATAAAAAGTACCTGAAATATTATGGAGCACTCTGGGGGGGTATTGCCATTACCTCAATTACCTATTTTATCTTGATAAAAGGAGCAAAAGGAGCCTCCTTTATTACTCCCGAAACCTTAGACTGGATCAAATCGCATACGCTTTCAATTCTTGTAGTGAGCTTTGCAGGATGGACCATTATACTGCAATTATTGTCGTGGATAGTTAAGTTAAATATTCTGAAGCTAATTGTTATTGTTGGCACTTTTGCTCTTGCCATGGCGTTTGCAGGAAACGACCTTGTAAATTTTATTGGGGTTCCATTAGCCGGATTAGAGTCGTATAAAATTTTTATCGCAAATCCTGCTGCTGATCCAAATTTCTTCCTTATGGAAGCCCTGGCAGGTAAAGTCCAAACACCAACCATATTGTTGCTATTGGCCGGAATCATCATGGTGGTTACATTATGGAAATCAAAAAAATCACGTACTGTAACAAAAACTGAAGTTGACTTGGGCAGGCAATCCGAAGGAGTTGAACGATTCGGATCAAATGTTTTTTCCAGGGCCATAGTCAGGTCTTCGAGAAATACATCAAATAATATCTTAAAGATAATGCCCGACTCAATAAAAAAAGGTATTGATAGTCGATTTAAAGATATAAAAAGCGAAGTGCCGGGTAATAGGCGATCCGGCATACCTTCATTTGATTTATTAAGAGCATCCGTCAATCTCGTTGTGGCCAGTATCATCATCTCATTTGCCACATCCATGAAGTTGCCTTTGTCAACTACGTATGTAACATTTATGGTTGCTATGGGAACTTCATTATCTGACCGGGCATGGGGGCGCGAAAGTGCTGTTTACCGGGTATCAGGTGTTTTGACAGTAATCGGGGGCTGGTTCCTGACAGCTTTCTCAGCCTTTACTTCTGCCTTCCTTATGGCAATGCTCATAAGTTATGGAGGAATAACAGCCATTGCTTTATTGATCATCCTTGCTACTTACATGGTTATCAGAACACATAAGATTTTTAGGAAAAGAGAGAGGAAATCGAATGAAAGGTCAATGGTAACAGATGAAACAGATACCCTTAGCAATACTACTGTTATGAAAAAATGTTCGCTTAACGTTGTAAACACCTTGTCATTTCTCAGTAAAGCTTATGAGGAAACTATTACAGCGCTTGAAAAGGAAGACCTGAAAAAACTGAAACTAATTTATAAAGAGATCAAACGGCTGAACCGCGAAACAAAAGAATCAAAAGATGAACTGCATTTAACCATTTCAAAACTTCAGGATGACTCGATAGAAACGAGCCATTATTATGTTCAGGTGCTTGATTTCCTGAGAGAAATAGCCCATTGCAGTTCCTTTATTTGCAAACCCATTCTGGATCACATTAACAATAATCATAAAGGATTGATACCTGACCAAATAGAAGAAGTAGTCAAATTAAAAAAGAATGTTAGTCAAATTATTACTGAGATCCAAAAAACCATTAACGAGGAGAAATTCATAAACACAAACAAGCTTATCTCATTCCAACAAGAGATAATAAAGCAGATTGAAGTATATAGGAAAAATCAGGTTAAACGAATTAAAAGAAATGAAGTTGGCACAAAAAACAGCATGCTCTACTTTAACATTCTAAACGAGACTAAAAATTTGCTATTAAACGCTATAAATCTTTTAAAATCATTCCGCGATTTTGTGCATTTCACAAATAATAATAACGCTAAATAAAATAGCCAGGGAACAAAAAAAGCTGCAATCCGAACCCTGAAACAGTAATAGAATTTTTCTTTCTACGTTGCCAATATTATCCTTTTTTCATCTTAAACCATTTAATTATTAACATTAACTTAACTTAATGATAAGTTTACCTTAACACCTTCTTAACAGATGCATTGTATTTTTGCTAAAACCAAAAAAACAATAACCATGAAAAGGAACGCATTAATTTCGTTTATCATTTGTTTCATTACACTGACCTCATTTCAGCTTTTAGCTGAGGGTGGAGGTACAAATCCCCCCGCTCAAACAGCTACGCTATCAGGTCATGTAAAAGATTTAAATACGGGTGAATCTCTGGCAGGTGTTGTTGTTGAAATTGAGGAAACAAATATTAAAACCTATACCGATTTTGATGGAAATTTCATCATCAAAAACCTAAAACCAGGAACCTATAATCTTGTCGCTTCTTTTATTTCATACAAAAATAGTCTCATCGAGAACATGGATATTAAACCAGGAATCACCAAAGATGTTGAGATTCATCTACATTCTTCAAAGTAATCTTTTTACCTGACTAAAATAAAAAAGCAGGCCTATGACCTGCTTTTTTTATTGAGATTATTTGACTGGGTCTCAGTATTTTCTTTCGGTGATCAATTTCCCTTTCTCATCCCACATATACCATGTCCCGCTTTTCTTGCCATTATTATAGTACATCTCATACCTTT
>JAUXII010000331.1 GCA_030621075.1 Lentimicrobiaceae bacterium | reverse complement strand
CGTATCGGATGGTAAATTGTCGTGCCAGCTTTACCAGAGGAGTTGTGATATTTTTCTTGGTATCCCGTTTAATATCGCTTCCTATGCTATACTCACTATGATGATCGCCCAGGTAACAGGACTGAAAGCGTATGAATTTATACATACACTGGGTGATGCTCATATTTATTTGAACCATATTGACCAGGTGAAGTTGCAGTTAACACGTGAGCCATTTCCTTTACCACAGCTAAAAATAAATCCTGAAGTGGATAATATTTTTGATTTCAAATACAATGATTTTGAGCTTGTGAATTATAACGCTCATCCCCATATTAAAGGTAAAATCTCTGTTTAATGCTTGAGCAATGAACAGCGAATAAAGAAAATTAACAATTTATGAAGAATATATCAATCATCGTGGCTATTGCTGAAAACAGGGCAATCGGGAAAGATAATAAGTTGCTGTGGCACTTATCAGATGATTTGAAACGCTTTAAAAAATTAACTACAGGCCATACAGTGGTAATGGGAAAAAAAACATTTGAATCCTTGCCGTTTCAGCCGTTGCCAAACAGAAGAAATATTGTAATTTCTGATATTCCAAATGATCGGATTGATGGTTGTGTTATGGCTTATTCGATTGATGATGCCATTGAAAAGATGGATGACGATAAAGAAAATTTTATCATTGGCGGAGGATCTGTTTACAGGCAATTTTTAAACATTGCAAATAAACTCTATATCACAAAAGTCCATCATTCTTTCGAGGCTGATACTTTTTTCCCTGAAATTGATCATGAAGTTTGGAAGCTTGTTGACCGTCAGGATAATGATCCTGATGAAAAAAATCCATACCCTTATTCTTTTCTTATTTATGAAACATAACTATTTTCAAATGAAAAAAGAATTTCTTCTCACTATTTTTTTGGCAATGATGATTATTCTTCCCACATGTCAGAAAGACGACTTACCCGATCCTATTAAATATTACGATTTTAAAACAACAACAAATGATTTTATGCTTGCTTATCTTATCTATTCTGAAGCATATTTTCGGGTTGATGAGATAGTAAGAACATTTGAAGATTCGCTTGCTGTGTATCCTTCAGGTACTTATCAATGGAATAACGCTACTGTTTCATTCACCCCTGCTGATACAATCTCTTTTCCCAAAGAGTTCACTATTGAATACGACTCGGTACGGGCCCTGGATTCTATTACCGGACGAATTTTGGGTACTATTTCTGATAAATTCCTTACAGTGAACGCTGAAGTAGAGTATTCATTTGACGACTATTGCGTTGATGGACACCAGGTTTTTGGAACTAATTTTATCACTAACAAAGGTTATGATCAAGGATTTTTTTCTTTTCTTTTTGAGCTTAAAGACGCTTATATATTAAAAAGTAATTCAGCTACGAATTCAGATTCAATTTCATTTGAGATGGTTGAGTATGTTGACTGGGCGGAGGATTTTCAGCAGATGCTAATGTTTCAGGCGTTGGCTTCCGGAACTGCAACTGACAGCACACGTTTTGCGGTTGATGTCATCCCGGAATATCCTATAATAAAAGAACCGTCATGCGAATTTATCAGGGATGGTATTTTTAATTATATGGTTATTGACTGGGATTATAATATCGTTGGAGATGGAATTATTGATTTTGGATTTCCAGACCCTGAGGAATGTGATAAATATGCTAAAATTTTGCTTGACGGAGACAGATATCAGGTTGAGTTTGATTTTATAATGGATTAGGTTTTTCGCTTTTTCTTTTTTGCTGCA
>JAUXII010000127.1 GCA_030621075.1 Lentimicrobiaceae bacterium | reverse complement strand
GACCTAATTAATGAGGGGAATTTGGGCTTGATTAAAGCAGCAAGGCGTTTTGATGAGACCCGTGGATTTAAATTCATTTCTTATGCGGTTTGGTGGATCAGGCAGTCAATACTCCAGGCACTGGCCGAGCAGTCGCGTATTGTAAGATTGCCTCTTAATCAGGTTGGATCATTAAATAAAATTAAAAAGGCATCATCAAAGTTGGAACAGCGGTTCGAAAGAGTCCCTTCGGTTGATGAAATAGCTGAATCCCTTGAAGTGCCCGAATATAAAATTAATGCAGTGATGAAGATAGGGAAGAGGACCATTTCTATGGATGCTCCTTTAGCCCAGGATGAAGATGTGAAATTTTTGGACGTCTATTCGAATGATGAAAACCCAACGACCGATCAGGAACTGATAAGGCAATCACTTGCAAAAGAAATCCAGCGCTCCCTTGCCACGCTTTCTGAAAAGGAAAGAAATGTCATCAACCTTTACTATGGAATAGGGATGAGCTATGGTTTAACCCTGGAAGAGATTGGTACTAAGTTTAATCTCACAAGGGAAAGAGTAAGGCAAATTAGGGAAAAAGCCATCAGAAGGTTGAAGCATGCCTCAAGAAGCAAACTTCTTAAAGCCTATCTTGGACAGTAAGAAGTTGATTGTTCATAATTTGTGTAAAAAAAATCTGGGATTACCTCGAGTGAATTTTGAGGTAATCCTTTTTTTTTAAATATATTTGCCAACATCATTTTTTTCATTTAAAAAAAAAGCTACCAAATGAATAAAAAGCCTGAAATTATCCTTAATAACTCTCATTTTGAGGATCAACTTAATAAGTGGATCAGTGATGAAAAAGCAGGATTTGAGTTTATTGATATTCTTGGAAAACTGTTTTACGAAAAATCCATCGAGCTGATTATTTTTCGCAGCCAGCTTTTTGACAGAAGTGCTTCTGTTATCCTTTATAAACATTCCTATTCAATTAATACTGTCGGGGTTTTATTGAAAATTCAGGATTCTTTACTTCTTGCCAGGGCTATCTACAAGCTGGATATACCTCCTTCCAGGATCGACATTGGAAGACTAAACCATGAGTGGACGCGTGAAAAAAATCAGTATAAAGATGAAACCGAATTTATTGTTGATAAATTGAAACATATCATCGGGAAGAAGGCTTCTTATTCCGGTCCCCGTGACGTGGTTGTTTTTGGTTTCGGAAGAATTGGACGTTTGATTGCCAGGGAAATGGTCATTCAGGGTAGTGGATCGCAACTGAGGGTTAGAGCTATTGTTACAAGAAGCAAAAATCCGAATGATCTCATTAAGAGAGCGTCATTATTCAGGCATGATTCAATACATGGACCATTCAGGGGTATTGCTATTGAAAATGTTGATGATCAGACCCTGTACCTTAATGGACATATTGTTAAGTTTTTGTCGGCAAATAGCCCTGAAGATATTGATTACACACAATTTGGGATCAATAATGCTCTACTTATTGATACAACGGGTGTTTATAGAGACAGGGAGGGCCTGGGCCGTCATTTGAAAGCAAAAGGTATTAAACAAGTTCTTCTAACGGCACCTGCAAAGGGTGATATCCCTAATATAGTTTATGGTGTGAACCACCGTGACCTTGAGTTGGAAAGAGAGAAGATTTTCTCTGCGGCTTCATGTACAACCAATGCCATTGTACCAGCTTTGAAAGTGATAGAAGAGAAGTTTGGAATTGAAAAAGGTCACCTGGAAACAATACACTCATATACTAATGACCAGAATTTGCTGGATAACATTCATAAAAAAGAGCGGAGAGGCCGGGCCGCAGCAATAAATATGGTGATCACTTCTACCGGTGCAGGCTCTGCAGCTGCAAAAGTGATCCCAAGCCTGAAAGGAAGATTAACCGCAAATGCCGTAAGGGTTCCATTACCAAATGTATCCCTGGCCATCCTTTCACTATCGCTTAAATCGAAAACTACGCTGGAAGAAGTAACCCAGGTGATGCAAGATGCAGCTTTACATGGCGATCTGGTTGAACAGATCCGGTTCTCTACCTCACCCGAATCGGTGTCATCTGATTTTATTGGTGACCCTGTTGCAGGTATTTTTGATAGCCCTTCTACTAAAGTTTCGGAAGATGGCCGGAATATAGTTATTTATATTTGGTATGATAATGAGTTTGGTTATACCATCCAGGTGATGCGATTGGCAAAACATATTGCTAAGGTCAAACGATTTAAATATTATTAGCCTGGAAAACACGAACTACCATGAAGAACACCAAGTATATTTTCGTGACCGGAGGTGTTAGCTCATCTCTGGGAAAAGGAATTATTTCTGCCTCTGTTGCAAAACTATTGCAACAACGCGGATTCTCCGTTACCATCCAAAAACTCGATCCCTATATCAATGTTGATCCGGGAACACTTAATCCATATGAGCATGGCGAATGTTATGTTACAGAAGATGGTGCTGAAACAGACCTTGATCTTGGACACTACGAGAGATTTTTAAATATACCGACTTCGCAGGCAAATAATGTTACAACGGGTAGAATATACCAGTCAGTCATTGAAAAAGAACGTCGTGGCGACTACTTAGGCCAAACAGTCCAGGTAATTCCACATATTACCGATGAGATCAAATACTGTGTCAAATTACTTTCTCAAAAGGAAGATTTCGATTTTGTGATCACTGAGATAGGGGGTACTGTTGGAGATATCGAATCATTGCCATACATTGAAGCAGTGAGGCAGATGCGCTGGGAGATGGGCACTAATTGCTTTGTTATTCACCTTACACTGGTACCTTATCTTGCTGCTGCCGGGGAACTTAAAACAAAGCCTACGCAGCATTCAGTTAAAACCCTTTTGGAGTCGGGTGTTCAACCTGATATCATCGTTTGCCGGACAGAACACCACCTTACACAGGGGATTAGGGAGAAGATAGCCCGGTTCTGTAATGTCGAACCTACATCTGTTATTGAGTCAATTGATGCTGAATCAATCTATGAGGTCCCTTTATTAATGTATGCCGAGAAACTTGACGAGGAGGTTCTTACTAAGATGCATATGCCTTTAGAGCCTAAGCCAGACCTGAGAAAATGGAAGGAATTCCTGAATAAATTGAATCAACCTCTTAGTGAAGTTAATATCGGACTTGTTGGGAAATATATTGAATTAAAAGACGCATATAAATCTATTGTTGAATCTTTTTCTCATGCCGGAGCTGTAAATGACTGCAAGGTTAACATTGTCAGGATTCATTCAGAAAGCCTAAATAAGAATAATACAAAAGAGAAACTTTCGGGCCTCGATGGTATTTTGGTAGCTCCGGGCTTTGGCACACGTGGTGTTGAAGGTAAGATAGAAGCCAGCAGGTATGCAAGAGAAAACAGAATCCCTTTCCTTGGAATCTGCCTTGGCATGCAATGCGCTGTAATTGAATTTGCGCGAAATGTTATGAAACTCAAAGAAGCCCATTCTACAGAGATGAATTCAGAAACACCGTACCCTGTGATTGATATGATGGAGAACCAGAAAAAGATATCCGGTATGGGTGGTACGATGAGGCTTGGATCATACCCCTGCACTATAAAAAAAGGAACAATAACATTTGATATTTATCATGAAATTAATATTGGGGAGCGCCATCGACATAGATATGAGTTTAATAACAAATATTTAAAAGAGTTTGAATCTGCCGGCATGATAGCCTCAGGAGTGAATACCAAAGATGACCTTGTAGAAATAATTGAGCTTAAGAACCATCCCTGGTTTATTGGAATTCAATTTCACCCTGAATATAAAAGCACCGTTGATAAACCTCATCCGCTATTTGTTGGATTTGTTACTGCTGCTAAGAGCCATAGGAAGTTAAAAAGTAATGGTTAATTCAAGTCAGTAGAAATAATAGTTCTTAAATAGAGACATTTCTATTATCTTTGCCCCACTTTTTAGGAATTTAATATAATCTGTAAGTGATGAATCGAAATACGATCATTGGATTGGTACTTGTATTTGGCTTGATGATGGCCTATAGTTATTTTACGAAGCCATCGAAAGAAGAACTTGTACAGAGGAAATGGAAACAGGATTCTATCTCCCTTGTGCAAATGTACAAACAAGACTCAATCAGGATAGCTGAAGCTACGATAAAAGCTGAAGAAGAAAAAAGAAAAGGGTTACAGGGTACAAGTGATACTCAATTGGCAACCCCATCAGTAGAAAAAACCAAAGCGGTAGACAGAAATAATTTTGGCGTTTTTGCTAATAGTGCTCAGGGTGAGCAAAAAAGCTATTTCATCGAGAGTGACCTGGTGAAATTGGAAATATCCTCATTGGGAGGTAAAATTATTTCTGTTGAACTTAAGGAATACAAAACTTATGATACGCTCCCGCTGATACTCTTTGACCCGGCGTCTGTTGAGTTTGGGTTTTCTTTCTTTTCCAATAACCGGAGTATCAATACCGATCAACTTTATTTTGAACCATTCTGGTATAAATTAAGTCAACAGGGTAAGGACCATTTATCCGTTCAAGGGGCAAACAGGCTTCAATTTGGTATGCGGATCTATACCAGCCTGATTGATTCAATTATAAATCCGGATCAGTATATTGAATACCTGTACACTGTAACTGGTAATAATTACATGATTGACCTGACCGTTAATCTAATTGGTATGGAAGAGATAATTGCCTCAAATACCAGATTCCTTGATTTTATATGGAACGCAGAAATGAACAGGATGGAGAGAGGCGTTGACCGATTTAATGGTTCGACGGTTTATTACAAATATGTTAATGATAATGTTG
>JAUXII010000097.1 GCA_030621075.1 Lentimicrobiaceae bacterium | reverse complement strand
AATTGTTAAATTTTCCCGTCTTCTTGCATTTCTCCCAAACGAATACTAACTTTGTTAGCTTATAACCAAAAAACAAAAACCATGAAAAAATTTACTATTCTCCTGGGGGTCTTTGTATTCGCAATTACCCTATCAACATTAGCCCAAACCTTTACCTTTCAGTTCGAAAAACCACAAATACAACAAACAGAAAATGGTTATTCGATCATACTTTATGAAAACTGCATAAACTTAGGTGACGAAGGACTACCAGAAATCCCTTATCGTGCAATTGATCTCCTGCTGAACCAAAACCAGGAACTTATCAATGTTAAAATTATTTCGAAAGACTATTACCCGACTGAAACAGGTGTCAAGATCAAACCCGCAGTTAAACCCGTACCTATTTCTAAATTCAATGGTAAGTATGTACAACCGGAAGAAGACCAAACCGTTTACACATCAGAGGAAAGTTATCCTGCCAGCACAATAGAAAACCTCAGTACACATTTCCTCAACGGGCACGCTATCGGTTCTTTTACCATTTGTCCGGTAGAATATATCCCGGCACAACAGGAGGTTACATTTCTAAAAGAAATTACCATTCAGATTGAAACAAAGAGCAGTCAAAAAGCCAGGGAAGCATCACACCTGTTACGAACATCTACAAGAATTGAAAGAAAAATAACATCCGTGGTGGAAAACCCAAACGCCCTTGACAATTATTTCTATTCCAATACCAGATATGATGACCCTTACGACTTACTCATTATCTCAAATGCTGCACTGTTACCCGGCTTTGATGATTATGTTGAATATAAAATATCTGTTGGGTTTTATGTTAAAACCATCACTGTAGAAGATATCTATTCACAGTATACAGGCCAGGACGACCAGGAAAAAATCCGTAATTGTATTATCGACTATTACACAAACAACGGCATCGGATTTGTAATCCTTGCCGGCGATGCCGATCCGGCCAATCCTGATGACAGGATCATCCCTCACCGCGGTTTTGTTGCACTTGACGATACTGATATCGCTAGCGACATGTATTATTCAAACCTCGATGGAACATGGAACGATGATGGGGATAACCTATGGGGCGAACCAGGAGAGGCAGATCTCTATTCGGAAGTAAGCATTGGTAGAATATGTGTTGACAGTCCAACCGAAGTAGAAAATTTTCTAAATAAGCTTACCCTGTACCAAAACAACCCTGTTGTAGCTGATGTAGAAAAAACATTGATCATCGGAGAATCTCTTAACTCCTATACCTGGGGAGGAACTTATAAAGATGAGATAGTTAACGGCAGTTCAGCCAATGGGTATACCACAGTAGGTTTTCCTCCTAATATTATTGTCACTAAGCTTTACGAGATGTTGGCGATGTGGAATAAGAGTGACGTCTTCAATCAGTTCAATAACGAGGGAGTTAATCTAATGAACCACCTGGGTCACTCCAACGTAACCTACAACATGAAAATGTATAACTCCGACCTTACTACAACGAACTTTACCAACGACGGCATCACCCGCGGTTTTGTTATTGGTTACTCCCAGGGATGTTATAATGGCTCTTTTGATAACCGAAGTACAGGAAGTTCATACGGTGTGGATTGCTTTTCAGAAGTATTCACCACCCTTGAAACCGGAGAAGTAGCTTGCGTTACTAACTCCCGTTATGGCTGGTACAATCCAGGTGGCACCAATAGCTCTTCGCAATATTACGACCGGTTGTTCTTTGACGCTATCTTTGGTAAGGATATCTCCCTCATTGGCGATATGAATGCAGAATCAAAAGAGTATGACATATCATATATTATCAATAATAGTTATTGGCGCTGGACAGCTTATGAGCTAAATCTTTTCGGTGACCCCTCAATGGATGTCTGGACAGAACCACCAACAGATATTGTGGCTGACTATCCGGTAAGCATTACTATTGGCAGCACACAGGTTTCTTTCGATACGGATGCGCCATATGCCCGTATTGCTATTATGCAAGATGGTGAATTGATTGGCCGGGGTGTAGCTGATGCCAACGGCGATGTAGATGTTACGTTTCCAACAGTAACAAACCCGGCACCGCTGGAGGTCTCAATCATTGCACATAACAAAAACAGGCATTTGGGCTCAATTCTTATCATCTCCAATCAACCATATATCATCTATGCATCAAACCAAATCAATGATGTTCTCGGTAACTCAAACGGACTGATCGATTATGGCGAATCCATATATTTATCAATATGTGTTACTAATGTCGGTGATCAACCATCTTATAATACAATAATCACCATTTCTACCACAGACCCTTATGTGATAATTACCGACGATTACCAAAACTATGGTGTTATCCAGGCAGGACAAACTGTTTCAGTCCCTGATGCTTTTGCTTTCGATGTTTTAGCCGACATCCCGGATGAACATGAAATCGCCTTTGATGTTGTGATTACAGGCGACGACACATGGTATGCCGATTTTGAGCTGGAAGCTTATGCCCCCGTTCTTTCGATAGGTAACATTATCATCGATGACACCATTGGCGGCAATGCAAATACAAATATTGATCCCGGCGAATCCATTTTCGTCATTATACCCTCCTCCAACATAGGTCATAGCGACTGTTTTGAAGCGGAAGGGGTACTTACATCAACAAACCAGTATTTAACCATCTCTGAGCCTACTGCGCTTATTGGAGATATGCCGTATGATACTACCATTTATGTTGCTTTTGAGGTAGAAGTGGATGATTATGCGCCTATTGGCGACTATGTTGACATTTCTTATTCACTCTCTTCTGGTTTGTATATGGAAGACATCACTTACTCAATGACTATCGGCCTTATTTTTGAAAACTGGGAATCAGGCGATTTCAGCAAATTCAATTGGTCAACTTCCAGCACCTGGCCTTGGGGAATCGCACAATCCGGTGCGCAAGAGGGAGCTTATTGTGTTTGCTCGGGAATTATTAATAATGCAGAAACTTCTAATATCATGATTACCTATAATTGTGTGTCTGCAGATGAGATTTCCTTCTTCCGTAAAATTTCATCTGAAGAAGAAGCAGACTATTTGCGCTTTTATATTGACTACGAATTAGTCGACGAATGGTCAGGATTCCTCGATTGGGAAGAGGTTGCTTATTCGGTTCCTGCCGGTGTTCATACCTTTATGTGGCAATATGAGAAGAACGCAGAGGAAAAAGCCGGAGAAGATTGTGCATGGATCGATTATATTGTATTTCCACCAACCATTGTAACAGCTTGCTACCCTGGTCCGGATACAACCATCTGTGAAGGGCTTACTTATCAGTGCGATGCCCTGGCCGCTAATTATACATCCCTGCAATGGGCAACATCAGGTACAGGTACTTTTAATGATAATACTATTCTCAACCCTGTTTATTCTCCAGGTGAAGAAGATTATGAAGCCGGATCAGTTATCCTAACCCTTACAGCATTCAGTAACCTGCCTTGTGGTGATATTGTGAGGGATTTTACGTTGACATTTGACCCACTTCCTTCCACTCCTGAGATGCCCACAGGCCCTGATTATGTAGACCTTTACTATACTACTTCGTCTGAATATACCATACCGGTTGCACCAAATGCAGATTCATATGTGTGGAACCTTGACCCTGTCTCTGCAGGATCGATTTCCGGCACAGAAACCAATTCATTGGTCGAATGGGATTTAAGCTTCTTGGGTGAAGCAATAATTTCGGTGAAAGCTATCAATGAGTGTGGTGAATCTGAGTTTTCTGAAGGATTTGAAGTAACGGTAGATAATACAGTAGGACTGGAAGACTCCCCCATCTCTTTGAAGATCAACATTATACCTAACCCAAATATGGGTGTATTCGTGTTAGATATCACAAGTCCGGAAGAAGAATCTTATTCTTTGAAGATCATAAATACTTCAGGATCGGTTATATTCAATGAGCCCCATTTCATTATTAATAAAAGATATACCAGGAAAATTGATGTTGGACACCTTAATGAAGGAATCTATTACCTGAGCCTGGAAAACAACAATGTTAACATCGTCAGGAAACTGGTAATAATGAAATAATACCCTTGAAAAACGAACGGTGAAAAGCGAAGAGCAAGATCCGACTCTGAAAGTCCTAAATTTTATCTTCATCTAAATGAAGTCATTTTCTCTGTTTTTATTTTTAGTTTTATTAAAGATGTCTGAGTGTGTTTCACAACCTATCATCACCGGACATCTTTGCACTTCATTGGAAGAATTACCTGATGAGTGGATCATAACTGCAAAAGAAGAGTTAACTATCTGGTACGGTCATACTTCTCACGGAAGTCAAATCACTACCGGAATGCAAAACCTAATGAGCCATTATGGCTTCCCTTATGATTACAATTATTCAGGATCAGGTGGAGCTTTATCCTATCAGGAAGTTGGGGGAGACCTTGGTCATAATGGTAATCTTACATGGGAAGCTACAACACGCAATAAATTAAACGAGCCGGGTAATGACAGGAACGTTGTAATCTGGTCGTGGTGCGGAGGCGTTTCAGATAATACAGAAGATGGTATTAACATATACCTGAATGCAATGAACCAACTGGAGATAGATTTCCCGGAGGTCAAATTTGTTTATATGACAGGCCATCTGGATGGAACAGGCGAAGAAGGAAATTTGCATTTAAGGAATAACCAGATACGAAATTATTGTATCGCCAACAATAAAATCCTGTACGATTTTGCCGATATCGAGAGCTACGACCCTGACGGAAATTACTTTTTAGACCTTTATGCTAACGATAACTGCAATTATACAGGAGGAAACTGGGCCCAGGAATGGTGTGGGGCAAATCCCGGATCAGACCTTTGCTGGGACTGTTCGTGTGCCCACTCCCAACCTTTAAATTGTAACCTTAAAGGGCGGGCATTTTGGTGGATGATTGCCCAAATTGCCGGGTGGACGGGCCCAACAAACATCGAATTGCATGATGATTTACACCTCCTGAAATTGAATAACTATCCTAATCCATTCAAGAATAAAACTACCATTTCCTTCTCTCTCCCCGGAAAAACAAAAGTGTCATTGGATATCTTCAATATTCATGGTGTTAAAATTAAATCGCTCGTATCAAACAAATGGTTAATTTTGGGGCCGCATACCATAATTTGGGACGCAACAGACGAAAACAAGGTGAGGGTACCAGCTGGCACCTATTATTGTACATTAAAAACTCCTGAGCAAACGGAATCAAAACCAATTATTTTACTTCATTAATTACAAAAAACATGAACATCAAACACTTGTTAATTATAATTTTACTACTTCCTGCTTTAATACTAAACGGACAGAACACCAATGTCAATCCTGACCCAAATGGAGATCCGTGGATAGCAGGT
>JAUXII010000045.1 GCA_030621075.1 Lentimicrobiaceae bacterium | reverse complement strand
AAAATAAAATTAACAGAAGTAATTCAACAAAACTATGTAAATTAGCGCTGAATTCATTATTAATATAATGGCCGAAGAAAAAAATATATATTTTGCTTCAGACTTTCACCTCGGTGTCCCTGATTATAAAAATAGTTTGGTAAGAGAAAAACTGTTTGTGAGATGGCTGGATGAGGTTAGGAGTGATGCGGGTGAAATTTATTTAATGGGCGATATTTTTGATTTCTGGTTTGAATACAAAACAGTAATACCAAAAGGGTTTGTCCGTATTTTAGGAAAGCTTGCCGAGATCACCGATTCAGGAATCCCGGTCTATCTGTTTAAAGGGAATCATGATGTTTGGGCGTTTGATTACCTTCAAAAGGAGATCAACATTCAGCTGTTTCGCCAACCGGAGATAAAAATATTTGGAAATAAAAAGTTTTACCTTGCTCATGGCGACGGACTTGGGCCAGGAGACACCGGGTACAAATTCCTGAAAAAAATGTTTGCATTTCGACCAAACCAATGGTTATTTAAATGGTTGCATCCTGATATTGGAACACGTTTGGGGTTATATTTTTCGAAAAAAAGTCGTTATGCCCATATTGCGAAGGAAGGACGTAAAGAAAAAATCAATGACTTTCATGATGAGATGCTATATAAATACAGCCTGGATATTATAAAAGAAAATAAGGATATTGATTATTTTGTTTTTGGTCACCGTCATCTTCCTTTGGATATCAGACTTAATGAAAAAACACGGTTTATTATTCTGGGGGATTGGCTAACCAATTTTTCTTATGCTGTATTTGACGGGAATGAACTTGAATTAAAATATTACAAATAGCCATTTACAAACTCATCCATTTTTCAACAAGTTCAACCAGCCTGGCAGCATAGCCTGTTTCATTATCATACCATGCCACAACTTTTACCAGTTTATTTTTTTCTCCCAGAACAGCTGTTAGCTGAGCATCAAAAATAGCTGAATGTGTATTACCTATGATATCTGCTGAAACAATACAATCTTCCGTATATTGCAAAATTCCTTTCATTTTTCCTTCAGCAGCTTTTTTAAAGGCTTTGTTGATCTCTTCGATACTTGTTGGTTTCTTCAGTGTGCAGATGAGGTCAGTCAGCGAACCATTTGGTACAGGAACCCTTATGCCGGCACCGCCTAAATTTTTCTTCAGATGAGGAAAGATTCTGGTCGCGGCTTTAGCTGCTCCTGTCGTTGTTGGAATAATGGAATGTGCAGCAGCACGACCACGACGAAGGTCGCTATGACGTCCATCAATAAGGTTTTGATCTTTTGTATAAGAATGAACCGTTGTGATAAAACCTTTTTCCAAACCCCAGTTTTCATCAAGTATCTTGATAAGTGGGGCTACACAGTTGGTGGTACATGAAGAATTAGATATTACAACGTCATTTTTTCCTAAAATATGGTCGTTGATACCAAGAACGAGGTATTTTACATTATTGGACTGGCCTTTGGCAGGCGCAGAGATAATAACTTTTTTCGCTCCTGCTTTGATATGTTTTAAGGCTTTCCCTCTGGTTGTAAATTCACCGGTTGATTCAATAACTATATCAATATCAAGTTCTTTCCATGGTAGTTTTTCCGGATTTTTTTCCGACAAAACCCTTACGCTGCGGCCATTAACAATAAGAAACTCACCATCAGTCGAAATTTCTCCATTAAACGCTCCCTGGACAGAATCATATTTCACAAGATGAGCAAGGGCTGCTGGTTTGGCAAGGTCATTTACCGCAACAATATCGATCATTTCTCTTTCCAGCAGGTATCGAAATGTTATTCTGCCAATTCGCCCAAACCCATTAATTGCTAATCTTATTCTTGCCATTTCATTACTATTTTTTTGTGAAATACAGGAGGGCAAATTTAAACATTTCAACTGTTTATAGTATCCTTTTTGTTAAGAATTATTACTTTTGCTTTTTCATAATTTTGAAAATCATCAAAGAGTAACTTTACGACTTCTTTGTGTAACGTTACACCGGGGTGTTTAATTGAAAAAGAAACATAATAGTAATAATTTAAATAAACAGATAATGGAAACCATAAAACAATACATTGAAAAGCATAAAGACCGCTTTCTTGAAGAACTTTTTGAATTGATCCGTATTCCCTCCATCAGCTCACTGTCTGAGCACAAACCTGATATGATGAAGGCAGCAGAATATTGGAAAAAAGCACTACTAAATGCTGGTGCCGACAAGGCAGAAATTTTTGAAACAGAAGGAAATCCTGTCACGTATGGAGAAAAAATCATTGATCCGGATCTTCCTACTGTCCTTGTATATGGTCATATGGATGTAATGCCTGTTGATCCGCTGGATTTATGGAAAACGAAACCTTTTGAACCGGAAATTAGAAATGAGATTATTTATGCGAGGGGAGCAGATGATGATAAAGGACAGGCTTTTATGCATGCAAAAGCTTTTGAGTATATGATCCGATCAAATACATTGCCGTGTAATGTCAAGTTCATGATTGAAGGCGAAGAAGAAATTGGATCTCCTAATCTTGGTAAATTCTGCGATAATTATAAAGAAATGTTAAAAGCTGACATCATCCTTGTCTCTGATACGGGTATGATTGCCACAGATATCCCTTCTATTACCACCGGGTTGCGAGGGCTTAGTTTTATGGAGGTTGAAGTAACAGGGCCGAACAAGGACCTGCATTCCGGGTTGTTTGGCGGAGCTGTTGCCAATCCGGCTAATGTCCTGGCAAAAATGATCGCATCATTAACCGATGAAAACAACAGGATCACAATCCCCGGATTCTATGATGATGTTATGAAAGTGAGTGATGAAGAGAGAGCGGAAATGGCGAAAGCGCCATTTAGCCTTGATGAGTACAAAAAAGCGCTGGACATTGATGAAGTTTCAGGAGAAAAAGGGTTTACCACAAATGAACGTACAGGTATCCGGCCTGCTCTTGATGTTAATGGCATCTGGGGTGGTTATACCGGTGAAGGGGCAAAGACTGTTTTGCCTTCCAAAGCTTATGCTAAAATATCCATGCGCCTTGTTCCAAACCAGGATCATATAAAAATCAGTGAACTGTTCGAAAAACACTTCAAAGCTATTGCTCCGCCTTATGTTAAAGTAAATGTTAAGTCATTACATGGTGGGCAGGGATATGTATCCCCTACCGATATGATAGCTTATGAAGCAGCTGATAAAGCCTATACCGAAACTTACGGCAAGAAACCGGTTCCTGTTAGAAGTGGCGGCAGCATTCCCATTATTTCCACTTTTGAAGAAAAATTAGGAATCAAATCCATTCTTATGGGTTTTGGCCTTGAATCGGATGCGATACATTCACCTAACGAGAATTTCCCGTTAATTCAATTCTTTAACGGAATTGAGACCATAACTTACTTTTATAAGTATTATGTGGAGTTGATGAAGTAAAAAAAACTTCATAAAGCAATCTGGAGGTATAACTATCTCTTTTTAAATTCTTTAATTCCGTTATCTAAAAAATCAACAAATTCCTGAATATCCAGGTCGTAAGCCCTTGGAGGAATGAGCATCTCACCTTTATTATCCAATAAAACATAGTAAGGTTGAGCATTTACATTGAACCTGGAAATCTGAAAATCAGCATATATTTTTCCAATAGCTTTTTTTGTTTTACCATCATATGCCGAAACGATCCATTCTTCTTCGGGCAACTTAGTTTTATCATCAACATAAAGAGCAACAACGATGAAATCATCCCGTAACCGTTTTAGCACCTTCGGATCTGACCAAACGTTGGCTTCCATTTCACGGCAGTTAACACACCCGTGACCAGTAAAATCAATAAACATGGGTTTATTTTGTTCCTGTGCACATTTAAGGCCCTGCTCATAATCGAAGTACCCTTCCAATCCATGAGGTAAATGAAGAAAGTCACTATATTTTGGTCTTTCACAGATAGAAGATGGCTTATGATCACCTCCTCCTGAGCCCATAACAAATTGAGAATTTTTACGAATAATGTTATTTAAATCAAAATCATGAGATTGTTGTGGTGGCATATACCCTGATAATGCTTTAAGTGGTGCGCCAAACATGCCTGGTATCATGTAAACAACAAAAGAAAATGTAATAATTGCCAATGTAATTCTAGTGACACTGATGAATGGAAGATCGCTATCATGAGAAAATTTCAATTTACCTAAAAGATACAATCCCATCAGTGTAAAAATAACAATCCAAAAAGCGAGGTAAACTTCACGATCAAGGAGTCCCCAATGGTAGGTCTGGTCAGCTATACTTAAAAACTTCAGCCCTAATGCTAACTCAATAAAGCCCAGGATTACTTTAACGGAGTTAAGCCACCCCCCAGATTTGGGAAGGTTAGCAAGCCATGATGGGAAAAACGCAAATAATGTAAAAGGCAGTGCAAAAGCCAGTGAAAACCCAAACATGCCGATAATTGGTTTCAGCACATCACCTCCGGCTGATTCAACAAGAATAGCTCCAACCAATGGACCGGTACAAGAAAAGGAAACCAAAACAAGGGTAAAAGCCATAAAAAAGGCACCGGTAAATCCACCTTTATCTGCTTGCTTATCAGCTTTGGTGATCATCCAGCTTGGCAGCGTAATTTCAAATGCGCCCAGAAAAGAGGCAGCAAAAATCATAAAAATCAGGAAAAAAATTACATTAGGAACCCAATGCGTACTGAGGAAATTTGCAAAATTTGCCCCAAGTGTAACAGCAACAATAGTACCTATAATGGTATATATAGCAATAATGGATATACCATAAACAATAGCCTGAAACCTTGCCCTTTTCTTATTTGCACTATCATGCATAAAGAAAGTCACGGTCATTGGTATCATCGGAAACACACATGGTGTTAATATACCGGCAAAACCAGCCAGAATAGCAACAAAGAAAAACAGCCACAGTGACCGTTTTATTTTACCTTGAACATCAGGCTCAGAAACCTCCTTTTTCTCTACTGATTCCGAAGTAAGTTGAGTTGAAGCATCCTTATCACCATGAAAGGTAAATAAAAACTCCTCATCATCAGGAGGCAGGCATTTTGTATCATCACAACACATGAAATTCACATATCCCTTTACTGTTACCGGCTTGTCGGTGAGCAAACGTACTTTTTGGGTGAAGATAGCTTCCTCTGCAAAATACTTAAGGGTCATTTCAAAATTATCGTCGTACTCCTCAATCGCTTTTGATTCCTCAACACTACCGATTAGTTCATACCCCTCAACATCCTCAAACACAAAGGTTGTAGCCGGAGGGCTCATAGGGATATCCTGAGAATAAAGATGCCATTTATATTCTATCGTTGCCTTGAAAATTAATTCTACTTCATTGCCCCCGATCTCCTTGCCTTCAAAATACCACTTAACTGGTTCATAAATCTGTGAAATTCCGAAGAAAGAAAACAGAAAAATGAAAGTTGATAACAGATAGGCTTTCTTTAAATAAGTCATAATGATCAAATTAAAATGAATATGATTTGAGGCTGCAAAGGTAATAAATACGGATAAACAGAAATTGTTAAATTTTGTTATATTATTATGTATATCTGTTTATCTTAAACATGGAATTATCTCATTTCCAGCCGATAGATGTTTTTTGTATTGAAAGTGATCTTAAAACGTTCGTCAATTCTGTGCCCGATCAACCATACAATATCATTTCCAGAGATCAATAACCAAACGCCTTCTTTTTCAGGAAGAGAAATTTTATTGTCAATAAAAAAATTGCTTATTTTTTTCCTTCCACTCATACCCAATGGATGAAACGCATCGCCTTCTCTCCATCTCCGGAGCATTAACGGAAAGGTAAGTTTATCATAGTCCAGACAGGCAACAGAAGAGGCAGTCTCGATTTTATAGTTGCCCGGATCGCTTATTACCTCCATGTGTAACATAAATGGTTCGGACAGGGAGGCAACTCCTCTGTGCACCATGTAGGTGGCATTAAGATTATTAACTTCATCAGGAGTAATGATCAAAACATCTCTATCCTTGACCAAACGATGGGTTTTTGAGTAGAATGTTTTACCTGAGATAGCATCAAAAGACCGGATAATATCACTAACTACCTGATAATTAAAACCATAAGGGGAAAGAAGCTCAAATAACCATGTATTCAAGGGGGATAATTTTTTCAGAGAAGGAATGGATAGCTTGATGGTATTATCGGATTCGGTCTTACAAATTTTTTTCTTTATTGCATCTATTTCTTTCCTGAAAATAATTTCAGAATTTTTTATTCGTTCAACGGTTTCATTAATTGCTTTTTGGTAATCCGGATTAATTTCAGCAAGTACAGGTATTAGTTGCAGTCGTATTTTGTTTCGTTGATATTTAACAGACAGGTTTGATTTATCTATCCTGAAACTCAATTGATTATCATTAATATAATTTTCGATTTCTTTTCGATTGGAGAACATCAAGGGGCGGATTACATTATTCTGCATTGGCAAAATACCGTGCAAGCCAGCAATACCTGTTCCTCGAAGAAGGTTGATAAAAAAAGTTTCGATCTGATCATCCAGGTGGTGACCAGTTGCAAGGTAATCGTAGCCTTCTTCACTCAGCAATTGGTCAAACCATTTATACCTGAGATCCCGGGCTGCCATCTGTACCGAAACTCCATGTTGTTTAGCATACTCATCCGTATTAAATCGTTTCACGTAATATTCACAATTCATTCGTGATGCTATTTGTTCGACAAAATGAGCATCCATATCCGACTCTTCTCCTCTGAGCTGAAAGTTACAGTGAGCAATGCCAAAATGATAACCTGCCCGGTGAAAAAGATCTGCCAGGGCAACAGAATCCATTCCTCCGCTAACGGCAAGTAAAATCTTGTCTGTTTCGGGGTTAAAAAGTCTAAGCCTTTGAAAATAATTAATAAATTCCTGAAGCATTATATTGTCCAGACGTTACCGCTGCTTATCAGATCATCAACGGTTTTAATAGAAGTATTCTCTTTTGCCTTATTAATTTGTTGAGAAAGAATTTCCTCAAAAACACAACATTTATAATCTCTAATAATTCCGGTGGCAACCGGATACTCCGGCAGTGTCATT
>JAUXII010000046.1 GCA_030621075.1 Lentimicrobiaceae bacterium | reverse complement strand
GATGACATATTTTCATGTTTTCTGATAGAAACACGTATATCAATTAATATTTTTATGCAGCCTTTGTATATTTGCATAAAAAATTAAAGGCGTTTTGACATTTGACAATAAATAGTATTATTATGAAACAAACATTGTTCGTCTTTGAAAAAATATTAGAAACGCGCAATTTTTTAAAAACTGTAAAAGCCCGGGGATTATCTGTCGGCTTTGTCCCAACCATGGGAGCATTACACCGCGGCCACATTTCCCTGATCGAACAATCGAAAAAAGAGAATGATTTTACTCTCTGCAGTATTTTTGTTAACCCTATTCAATTCGACAAAAAATCTGACCTGGAGAATTATCCACGGGAAACTTCTTCTGATTTTCAGAAGCTTAAGTCATCAGGATGTGACATGGTATTTATGCCATCAAATGACGAAATGTACCACGAACCGGTTAATACTCAATATGATTTTGGGCAACTGGATAAGGTAATGGAAGGAAAACACCGTCCCGGTCATTTTAATGGGGTGGCCATTGTGGTAAGAAAGCTTTTTGAGATCATCAAGCCAGATAAAGCCTATTTTGGGGAGAAAGACTTTCAGCAACTTGCTATTATTCAATATCTTGTTAAGAAAAACAATATTCCCGTTGATATTGTACCTTGCACCATTATCAGGGAGAATGACGGATTGGCCATGAGTTCAAGGAATGTGCGATTAACTCCTGCAGAGCGCAAAGAAGCTCCTGTTATCTTTCAACTATTACAGCAAGCCAGTGAAAAAGCCACTTCTCTGCCGGTTGAAGCACTATGTAAATGGATAAAAGAAGAATTTGAAAAACACCCTCTAATTAAGTTAGAATATTTTGAAATCGTGGATACGGAAACCCTGCAGCCCATTAAAAAGTGGGGTGAGTGTAAAAAAATAATTGCATGTCTTGCTGTTCATCTTGGTAAAATCAGGTTGATAGATAATATAATTTTATTTTCGTAACTTTGTGCCATCATGCAAATAGAAGTACTTAAATCAAAAATTCACAGAGCGACCATAACCGATGCTGACCTTAATTATGTTGGTAGTATTACGATTGATGAAGATTTGATGGATGCTTCCAATATCATTTCCAACGAGAAGGTTCATGTTTATAACATCACCAATGGTGAACGATTTGAGACTTATGTAATAAAAGGTAAACGTAATTCGGGAGAGATTTCTATAAATGGCGCGGCAGCTAGAAAAGTGGCTATTGGCGATCTAATTATCATTGCTTCTTATGCCATGATGGGTTTTGACGAAGCAAAATTTTTTACTCCAGCCATCATATTCCCTGATAAAAACAATAAACTTAAGTAAACACTTGAAAAAAACATTGATCTTAATAGGGAAGTTCCTGTTTTTTCTTGGGATTGGGTTATTTTTCATATGGCTATTTATGAGAAACCTTACTCCTGTTGAAAAAAAAGAAATATTCTATTCCTTTAAACAAGCTAACTACTGGTGGATAGTGTTATCAATGGGATTGGGAATCCTAAGCCATACCAGCAGGACGCTACGCTGGAAGATGCTATTGAAGCCAATGGGGTACAATCCTCGTTTCATTAATATATTTTCTGCTGTCTTCATCGGATACTTTGCTAACCTTGCTTTGCCACGCCTGGGAGAAGTAAGTCGCTGCGGGGTTCTAGCCAAATACGAAAAAATTCCTTTTAACAAATCATTTGGAACAGTATTTACTGAACGTGCCATTGACATGATTACATTCGTTTTACTTTTTTTTGTTAACCTTTCCTTGCAATTCAATAAACTTAATTCATACATAGATCAAAAAATCTATACTCCTTTATCAGAAAAGTTTACAAACTTCAATCCGAATATGATGCTGGTATATTTTTTCGCTTGTCTGGTAATCGTGATTGTTGTATTTTTCATTCTCAGAAAAAAAATCTCACACACAAAAATCTATATTAAGATAAAAGAAATTATTTTAGGTTTCATTGAAGGGCTTAAATCACTTATTTTGATTGAGAAGCCATGGTTGTTTATCTTCCATTCTATTGCAATCTGGAGTTTATATTTCATAATGACTTATGTCGTATTTTTTAGCATTGAAGAAACAAGTTCATTAAGCCTGGTGTCGGCTTTTGCTGTTTTTGTTTTTGCCTCCATCGGGATCATTATTGTTCAGGGGGGAATTGGAATTTATCCGGCAATTGTTGCAGGAACACTGGTTTTATATCATATTCCTGAAACCAAAGGTTACGCCATGGGTTGGCTTTTATGGTCGGCTCAAACCATAATGATAATTGTTGCAGGGATCGTTTCCTTATCTTTGTTACCTATGATTAACAGATCAAAAAATGCAAAAGCTTGATATTTTATATGCCAAAATTCTTGACAAAGAGCAGTTTCGAAAGTCTTTGGAGTTTTGGCGTTTAATGAAAAAAAAGATTGTTTTCACTAACGGATGCTTTGACATAATTCACCGTGGGCATATCGATTACCTGTCAAAAGCTGCTGACCTGGGCAATATTTTGATCATTGGGTTAAATACTGATGCTTCTGTAAAACGAATAAAAGGGAGAGGGCGCCCGATTAATGATGAAGTGGCACGCGCCCAAAACCTTGCAGCTCTGTTTTTTATTGATGCAATAATTTTGTTTGATGAAGATACACCTTACAACCTGATCAAAGAAGTAAAGCCTGATATTCTGGTTAAAGGATCAGATTATAAAAGTGAGGATATTGTAGGACATGATATTGTAAAAGAAAATGGAGGGGAAGTTGTTACGATCAACCTGTTACCCGGGTACTCTACAACCTCAATCATACAAAAGATCAAAGATCTTGATTAAATTTAATTAAATTAACTTCTGCCTACATCTTTTATCATTTTCCCTTACTCTTATATCATTATATCTTTTATCTTTTATCTTTTATTATCTTTTATCTTTTATCTTTGTTCATAATTGAAGCAATGCCATGGGGAAAATTAAATCAGCATATTTCTGCCAGAACTGCGGAGCTCAGTCGCCTAAGTGGATTGGGAAATGCCCTTCCTGCGGGGAATGGAACACTTATATTGAAGAAGTGATACGACGGGATGATGATTCCAAACAAGCTCACGACCTGTCGTATTTAAAGCCTATTGACAAACCACAGCTCATCAACGAGATTGAATGGACCGATACAATACGCATCAATACGAATGATGATGAACTTAACAGGGTGCTTGGAGGGGGGCTTGTTCCGGGATCTCTGGTGCTAATTGGCGGAGAACCTGGTATCGGAAAGTCAACATTGATGTTACAACTTGCCTTAAACATTAAAAACATTCGTGTGTTTTATGTTACAGGGGAAGAAAGCAGTCAGCAAATAAGCCTCAGAGCCAACCGTATCGGGAAAAAAAACCCTGATTGTTATATATTAAACGAAACATCTACTCAGCATATATTTAAGCACATTGAAAGGTTAAGGCCTAAGCTTGTAATCATTGATTCCATTCAAGCCCTTCATACCGATTCCATTGACTCTTCAGCCGGCAGCATTTCACAGGTCAAAGAATGCGCAGGTGAATTTCACCGGTATGCTAAAATGAGTGGCACCCCTGTATTGCTTATCGGGCATATCACCAAAGAAGGTGGTCTTGCAGGACCTAAAATCCTGGAACACATGGTCGATACTGTCCTTCAGTTTGAAGGCGACAGAAATTATGTTTTTCGGATCCTCCGGGCAACAAAAAACCGGTTTGGTTCAACATCAGAGCTTGGAATTTATGAGATGCAGCAAACAGGGCTGAAGGAGGTTTCCAACCCATCGGAAATTTTAATCTCCCAACGTGATAATAATTTAAGTGGAATTACCATTGCAGCAACAATTGAAGGAATTCGGCCTATATTGATAGAGACACAAGCATTGGTCAGCACTGCCGCCTATGGAACTCCCCAGCGTTCTTCCACCGGATTCGATGCACGGAGGTTAAACATGTTACTCGCCGTCCTTGAAAAAAGGAGCGGCTTCAGGCTAGGGGTAAAAGATGTTTTCCTTAATATTGCAGGAGGGATAAAAGTTGACGACCCTGCCATTGATCTGGCTGTGGTTTGTGCCGTTTTATCATCAAATGAAGATATTCCACTGGATCCAAATATTTGTTTTGCTGCCGAAATTGGACTTTCAGGAGAGGTGCGTGCCGTAAACCGGATCGAACAGCGCATCATGGAGGCAGAGAAACAAGGGTTCAAGAGGATATTACTCTCAAAATTCGGAATGAAAGGAGTGGATAAGAAGAAGTATAAGATAGAAATAATTGATAAAGGCAGTATTGACGACGTAATCACGTACCTTTTCAGATAAATAAAATTAGGAATAGAAAAAGAGGAAAATAACAGGTATTATGATGCCTAAAGCAGTAAGCCATGCACCCCGGCCTTTAATACCATTCTTTCCTTTTAGGATAAACAGCCCTGTAATTGCAAGCAGGATCAAAGCACCCGAAAAAATATCAGAGAAATATTTCCACCATATACCCGGATTATAGTGAAGAAAATTAACCTGATAGAAAACAGGCCGCTTTTTAATTTTCTCCACAAACCCATTGCCGTTTGTCAGGTCAAATGTAACTGATCCTCCATGCAAGAATACCTTAAGCGTTGATTCATTGGGGAAATAGTACTTTTTAAATTCCTCCTGTTCTCCAATTGTTTCAAGAATTGAAAAAACCTGCGCTTCAGTTATTGCCAGTCTGTTTGGTGGTAAATCCACTACAACCTCACGCGTATTAATAGTATAATTAGGATTCCAATCACGCATATGATTTAAGGCTATTCCCGACAATCCATAGATAATTGACATGCCAACGAAAAAATAACCAAAATCCCGATGCGTGGCCCGGTTCCACTTCCTCCACTTAATTTTTGCCATAGCTCCTACTGAATGTTGGTTTCATCTTGTTTTTCTTCAAACTCGTTACAAACAACAGAAAAGAATGAAAGATACCCTTTTTCACTAGCTGCTATTTGATCTCTGTATTCCTTGATCATTTCCAACGCTTCAACATGCTCACCCTGATCTGCTTGTTCTCCCATTCCCCTGTGCTCTCCCTGGTGATCTTCTTCATCTTCTTCTTTTAACATTTCAGACTCTTCAGCAAGCTCTGCTTCCCATTGGACCAGGTAATCCTCATCAATCCTGAGTTCGTCAATAAAACCATAAACAACCACTTCGCTGCCTTCCAATTCCACTTCAAAACTGGTAATATCGTTTCCTACGGTAACTTTTATTCTAACATCAGGGTCTTCATCAATGAGAAACATGCGTTTTCCACCATGTTGACAAACATGAACCACCGTTCCTTCAATAATAACATTCTCACCAATAAAATTTTCAGCCTCCTCTTCAAAATTAGCAATACTTAAAACCGGTATTTCTACCTCCGCCTTTTTTTCTTCATTTACAGGTCCGGAATTACTTCCACAAGAAATAAAAAAAACAGAAATAACAAACAATGCAAAAAGTCTTTTTATCATTTTAACCTCCATAATTAGTTTTAGTAAATAACACACAACCCAATATAATCGCTGCAAATATAATAATTACAACCGTAACTATATAGATGTTAATAACCCACAAATAATATATAAAAAAATATATATTTAGAAACACTTGACTCAGACCGTTTTTTATACTATATTTGTATGTCTTAAGCTTTTTACATATTTAAAAAGGAAACCAGATGAAAAAACTAACTATTTTTTTATGTGTCTCTGTATTGTCTGTTATTTCATTCGGGCAATCACTTACACCAGATGTTATTGCTACATCAGGAGATTATTTTGTAAATAAAAATGCTTCCCTGAGCTGGACGTTAGGAGAAGCGGTTATTGAAACTTTTTCCAATGAATCTCTTATACTCACACAGGGATTTCAACAAAGTTATTATCAAATAGTAAGTGTTAATGATCCTGAGAATTTGAACTTCCATGTGAAAGTCTTTCCAAACCCGGCTAAGGACTTTGTGAACATTGAAATTACATCAGAAGAAAAATCAACACTTTTAAAATTAGAAATTTTTGATTTTTTAGGAAATTGTTTGTTGGAACGGGATATTATGAACGAAACCTTCAAGGAAAGGGTTGATTTAAGCAGTTATGCTACCAACATGTTTTTATTAAAGGTAACCAATATCCATTCATCCCGGACACACTCCTTTAAGATTTTAAAAGTTAAATTTTAGCTTCACTTTTTATTGCAATCAATTATTTAATAACCTTAATTAACGTAATGATTATGAAAAAACTACTTCTTACCTTAACAGTTGCGATTTTTGCTATTAGCACAATCCTGGCTCAGGCACCACAAGCCTTTAAATACCAGGCAATAGCACGAGATGCATCAGGAAATACCTTAGCTGATCAGGCTATTGGTATTAAAGTAAACATCCTTCAGGGTAGCCAGGATGGCCCGGTTGTGTTTAGTGAAATACATCAGATTGAAACCAACTCTTTTGGGTTGATAAATATTGGCATTGGTAAAGGAGAGATCCGGGCCGGTAATTTCTCCACCATTAACTGGGGCGGCAACAGTCATTACGTCCGTGTTGAAATGGACCCTGCCGGAGGAACAAATTATGAATTAATGGGAACATCTGAGCTCTTATCAGTGCCCTATGCTTTGTATGCTGATAAAGCCGGGACCGGAGGCAACAGGGCAGGGGAATGGACCAATGATGGTACCGATGTTTATGTTGATGAAACGACATTCCCGGGTGCCAAGGTTGGCATTGGGGTTACAAACCCCGGTGCAAAAATTGAGGTGGCGATGCAAGACGGATTTAATTCGGTGTTTAAAAGAGTTAATGATCTTCCAACGTCAAATGCACTGTTTCTTTTACGAAGAGCAAGGGGCTCATTGAGCGCTGAATCAGCCATTGTGAATGGCGATTATATTGGACAGATTGGTTTTGATGGCAGTATTACCGGTGGTGGTTATAACAGG